>CAMDCQ010000112.1 GCA_945890595.1 Chitinophaga pinensis | reverse complement strand
TGACTGGTATTAATCATTTTATTTTTAGCACAACACACCTACCTTTGCGCCATGAGTCTTTCAGATCAAATATCAGAACAAATGAAAACGGCTATGAAAGCCAAAGATGCCACTGCATTAAGAGGACTTAGAGCAATCAAGTCTGCACTTATGCTTCTGGCTACACAAGAAGGGGGTAAAGCAATTACGGAAGAAGATGAAATGGCGACTTTAGTTAAAATGGCTAAGCAACGAAAAGACTCGCTTGCCATCTACCAAGAGCAAAATAGACCTGATTTGGCAGTAATTGAAGAAGAAGAACTTGCTATTATCGATTCGTTTCTTCCTGCTCAGTTAAATGAAAATGAAGTCGAGGCTGAAATAAAAGCAATTATAGCCGAAACAGGGGCGAATGGAATGAAAGATATGGGAAAGGTAATGGGAATGGCCAATGGCAAGATGAAAGGTCGCGCCGATGGCAAGATGATTGCAGATATGGTTAAAGCTTTATTAACGTAATAGGTGCACTAAGCCAGTGTAATAATGTACTAGTCCTGTGAAGTCAAATGCTTTGATTTGGTAAAAGTAGTATCCCGTTTCAGCGTCAGTGCCCATCCAAGCAGGTTCCATATCTGACGATACAAATATTTTCTCTCCCCAACGGTTGTAAATTTCTAATTCGTAACTCTTAAGTCCTAAAGCTACGGGTTTAAATCCATCATTTAAAGCATCGGCATTTGGTGTATACGCATTGGGCACGTAAAGATGGTATGCGAAGTTCACATATAACTCTTTAGTGATGCTATCTAAACAGCCAAATTGAGTACTCACCCACTGTTTTATTTCATAATTTCCACTGTCTAAAAATCGATGAGCAAAATTGGGAGTAAAAAATGTGCTGCCATCACTAAGTATATAGCGAACAGAATCAGCCCCATAACTGGTGTTCATGCCTAAGATTTCAGGTGTAAATATATCTGGTGTTTCGGGACTAAGTATAAAGTCTGCTTTAGGTAGTGGGTAAATTACGATTGATTTGGTAATGCCATAAGTACAGCCGGGAAGGGTGCTTATTTGCAATGAGACATCATAACTACCGGAAGTGTAATAGGTATATTCCAACGAGTCCATTTCATTTATCACCGTTCCGTTATCCATGTTAAAGATCGCCGATGTAATAGGAGTGTTAAGCCCTTTTGAGTTGTTAATAACCCATTGTCCGTCGCCTTCACACACATTGGTAATTTTGAAATCTGGTTTTACGATGTTATCTATCTTTATGCTATCCTTTATCGATACCTGACAATTATATTGGTTGGTTACGCGCAGCGTAATATCATGTGTCCCGATGGTGGTGAAGGTATGACTAAACTGCTGGTTTGAATTTTGTGTACCGTCTTCCAAAAACCACTCGTATTGGTTTTGCACTGTGCCACTCTTCACATTCACTAGATTATCTTCACAAGGTTTGCCTAGTAAAATTTGAGCAATTGGGGCGGGCCTAATAATAACTGAATATGACGTATCAGAAACACATCCACGATTGGTAACTATCTGTTGCTGGATGATATATGTACTATCTTTTGGGAATCTATAACTAAAACTTGAGGTGGTAAGCGTGTCGCCGTTTACAGTCCACCTGTGACTAGATACGGAGTCAGTCTTATAACCAATTGCAGTAAATATAATATCGGTATTTTCACACACCCCTTGTATACTTTGCGCTAGTTTTTCTTTGTAGAATAGGGTGTAGTTTTGGCGAGAAGAGTCTGTACATCCGTAATCCGATTCCACTATTTGTTTAGCCGTAAAATCTCCAATGCTTGTGGGTGTAATCTTTAATGTACTATCTCCAGGGAAATATCCTTGTCCAGTATTCCAAAAAATGGTGCGTTGTCCTTTACTTAGGGTAGATCCATCTACTAGGGTAAGGGTATCGCCTAGACAGATATTGGTTATACCAAACGTGCTAATAGGCTTAGGATAAATGGTAACACTAGCAGTTGCTGTATCCAGGCAATTGGACAGGTTGCCGGCGATTATACTCACCGTAAATGTTCCTGTATCCTTGTATAGTCGACTAAAACTGTCTTGAGTGGTAGTAAATCCATCTCCCAAAATCCATCGATAAAAAGAAATACTATCACGGGTCCCGCCCAACTTAGTTAGGCTAAATTGCACCGAATCTAAAAAGCATTGGTTTTGCAAGCTTAAACTTATCTCAGGCTTATCAAGCGTTGTAAAAGAATCGGATAGGCTCCGTGTACAGCCTTTGTCGGAAATGGTGACAAGAGAAACGAATGACCAGTCTGACTTAGGCACGGTCGTAACTATAGAATCTCCCGTATATGAAACTCCATCCACAACCCATCTATTTTTTACAGAGCCATAGGTAATAGTGCTCCCTGAAAAAATAGTAGTTTTAGATTCTTCACATGCGCTTGTATAGCGTATTTTCGGATTTGGCAGTGGTTGAATTTCTACAAATTGAGTAAGAGTATCCCAACAAGCAAATTCGTTAGAAACATATAATTGAACAGGTAAAATTAATGAGGAGTCTATCTTATAAGTGATGGTATTAAATGGTGACTCGCCCAGGTAGTCAAAATCCCAATGTACGCTATCTGCAACAGTGCCCAAATAATCAGAAGTGTTGGTGAATGAAAAAGTGGCTTCGGCACAACTATCCCGAAAACTAAAGGATGCTATAGGCTTGGCCTTAATCTTAACCAAACTAGAATCTCGTATAGAACAACCTATTGCGTCTGTAATGGTTAAGGTGTACGTTGTGCTCTGTGTTGGATTAGCGTTCGTTTTATATCCAATGGTATTTGATAGGTTATTGGTCGGTTGCCATTTGGTATTTTTTAATTTAGACTCACCACCTGTAGCAATATCTCCAATAAGTATCGACGATCCAATACATAGATTTACAGAGTCTGGCATATTGACTTGCATGCCAGCGTAAATGATTATTTTAGCGGTATCACTTGAACTACATGCTCCTTTGTTAGTCGTTAAAATCATTTCAACAGTATCTCTGAGTATCGAAGAATTTAAGGCTGTAAACGTTGTGATACTTGTATCCGATTTCGAAACGTAGGCAGTATTGTTCCATAAGTAGGAGTTCGCTGAATTTCCTACAAACCCAAGATTCATAATTCCATTGGGACAGAGCAAAGAGTCTCTTCCTGCATTCAATAGTTGAATTGATTTAATGCGTTCTGTGGTCTCTTCGCATACGCAGTTAGCTGAAGAAATATGGAGCAACAAATTACACGATAATGAAGATAGCACCTCAAATTGTTTGGTACTGTAAAGAATAGAAGCTGAATTTAGGGCATCCCAGATAGTGTCCGTATCTATCACTAATTCGCCATAGTCTACTCTTCCATTTGCATTGGAATCGTACACAATTTGAACTACCAAAGGGGTTCCAGCAACTTTATCATTGCCGGTATTGGTTATCGCGTAGTCCATTTTGACTTTTTCATTGAGTCCGTTTGGAACAGATTCTGCTTTTAAAAATAACAAATTATACGCTTCTTTCACGGCAGAATCTCCAAGCTCCAAGGAACTTGTTGCTACGTTAATATCGCAATAGGAGTTGGAACTTACACAAAAAGCAGGTGAAGTTACTACGGCTTGCGCATAATATTGTTTGATTCCGCAGGTCAGTGTGTTGTTGTTTAAATAAGTTTTTATCTTGAAAATACAACTGTCTCCAGGGCTAATATTAGCGGGTATTTTCCAACTGAATATGTTTTGACCATTGGTGTTATTCCATGACGGCTTATTTCTCGGGGCATTGTGTAAGGTATCAATATAACTGGTATCCACAAGAACACCTAAAGGTAATGTGAGGATGAATTTATCCGTACTTCCGGTTCTTTCTGGACCTAGATTTATGAATTTAGCGTATGTGCTATCTTGATAACCACACACCTCCAGTGGATTCATGTAATAATCAATGGCAGAGTAATAGGGTTTATCAACATTTTTAATTTGTAAAGGATCAGCTAGTAAGTACGGCGCGTTTACAGGCAATCCACATTTCAAGAAACCTCCTGGTCTTATTAGAAATGAGGATGAGCTAGTAAAATTACAATCTGTAGTTAACCAGAACTTCAGAATCATTTTATACCCCGAAGAACTTTTCACACCATTTAATCCATTTAGGTCCAGTTGATTATCTCTATTGGCAAAATTCCATCGGTATGCATTACCCCCTAAGTTTGTAAAACCACTAATACGTATGGAATCCGAACGACCGGCTATGAATAACCACGCAGTGTCTGATAGCGTGAGCCCTGGTCTTAGCTCTAAATCAAGGTAGGTCTTGTACACCTTAGGACTTCCGGTATTACTTATTTCAATTTGATATGCTTGCTTCGTACACAAATCAATATCAGAAAGTTTCGTAAGTACCTTGGCGTCTAGTCGGGTATTAATAGGCTCGTATTTTAGTATTGCAGCGTAATAGCTACAGGGATTGGCCCTTATCGAGTCAGGGTACTGACCGCAATCGTACCCCATCCGTAATAAAATACTGTCTTCATTGCACGAGATGTATTTAGCATAAACGATGAGGTCTTTGTATCCATTAGATGCGAGATTACCTAATTTATAGAGATCTAGATTTTTGGAGAGTAACGTATTTGTCGCTTTATCTTTAATGGCGACAATTTGAGTATTAGCATTCTTAAGTGCTCCTATCCAAACATTATTAGCTGTGGCTTTTGGATCATTATTTGATACACGAATTTGCCATTCTACAGTATCTTTTTCTGGGTATACGTAGTTATTCGTTATAGTAAATGCCAGGTTCGGTCTATTATAGGCGATTATATCAAAGGTATTAGTGGAATACAAGGTGTCAAGCCCGGTGCCTAAAAATCCTAGTTTTTGGTAAACGAAAGCGTAATTAAAATAATTTGGTCCATCCTCAGCTTTACAATTGGGAGCTAATACGGTAGAATACGTTCCATAAAAACCGTCATCGCTTATGAGTATACTGCCGCCTAGGTCGGTATAGAAAGAGTCGGTTCTGTATTTAAGCTGGCTTTGGGTGGTATAATAAGGGGTAATGTTAGAAAGGGATTGTGTTACAATAGTGCCGGTACTCTTTGTCCTACTATGGTTAAGATTACTTGAAACTACATCAAAACCAAGTGGTTTAGTGAAAATAATTTCTTTTAGCTTTGCCCATTTGCGGTATTCGTATGGAAAAATATTGCCTCCTGCGTAGTTCCCGCAGCATTCTCCTACACTCAGATAGTAACTTTGACTAATCGCGATATTCGTGCATCCATCAGCATTGAACGTATTGCTTCCATTGTTGGTGAAGTAATACCCTATAAGTTTTAATCTTGCAGAAAAATTATCACAACTGTAGCGTTGACTTGTAGATGGATTTGGGACGTTACTGATGTAAAAATCGTTATCAATTTGTAATTGATATTCAGCATTACCGGGGTTTTGATCTACGACATATTTTACGTTCAAAACCAAACTATCAGTGTTAAGATAAGTAAAGGAGGAATAAATAAAACATCCAGATGCCAAAAGACTGTTTAGTCCCATATCAAATGTATAGGTCTTTGCATTGCCACTTGCAGAATAAGAGAATGGCACACTAGAACAAGTCACAACAAGATTTCCGTTTCGGTAAATGCTAAGCGATGCTGATTTAACAGAAAGAAATTTCCCGTAGTTGAGTGTCGAGGTTGCTTTACTGTAATTCCAACTGGTAATACTACTGGCATTGTGAATTTTGCCCGTAAACGTCGTTAGCAATGTATCCCCATACATAATTCTATTCAGCTTAATCTTGTTATAGTCTAATGATCCAGTGGCGTCTGCTATTCCATCACTGTTATTGTCGGGTTGTCCGTAACTTATTCGTTTGGCCGTAAAGGAGTTGAAGTGCAAACCTGCCGAGCAGCCGGTTGCACAATGAATCTTGATATCATCATTGTTACAATATATTAATAAGGAAGATCTAGGATTACACGTGGTGTCAGGGTTATAGGCAATATTTAATTTCAGATTCTGAGTTTGACTACTAGACGCAGATCCACAAATACCTTTTATTTTGATAAGTAACTCACTCCCCGTTAAGGTAACTTGCGGGACACCGTTGAAAAACGCAATTACAGTATCTGATTTTTGGATAATTCTACTAGGAGACCAACTTGTACCATTGGTGTGTTCAAATCGCAAGTCGGCTGCAGTAAGGGTATGACTTAACTGAGAGGGTAATTTTAGCTGAACCTGCAACTGAGATTTTGCTGATACCCCGAGTAAATATCCGTAACTTACCGTAAATTCTAAGACCTTTGTCTCATTGCTTTTTATATCTGTAGGTATGAGTTTTTGCACTTGAAAGCTTTGGTAGGTACCATAACCTCCGTAGGTTTCATTATAATTAAGGGTACTCCCGCATTGGTTTTTAAACGTTGCTTTATATTTCCATCGCTGATTATAGAGCGTGCCAACATTGCAAATGTCTGGGCTACAAGATTTTGTCTTCCATTTGATAATTAGCGAATCACCCGGCCCTAAACTTTTTAGTTTGAGAAACACTTCTCCTTTTGCATTGGATCCTAAGCACGAATACACCCCAGTGCTAATGGTGTTTGAAGTTTGATACGGAGTTATTGATTTTGCTGAATCTTTTACCCCTTTTTGAACGGTAAATGTATTTGTAAGTATTTGTGATATGGAATATTGATAATAACCAGAACCATACGATTGAAAGACGTTTAAATCGATATCTCGGGCAGTATCATTGCCACTGTTGTAAATTACGAGTTTTTGGTCATGCAGTATATTGTCAGAAAGGCAGTTGGTTGTATTTGACGTAGGTGTAATTGTTAATGAAGGTACGATAGTGCTCAGAGTGGTATTTGCGGCAGCAGAAGTGGTTTGACACGAACTTCCATAGCATCCCCAGCTAAGGCCATACGTGACATTAAAATTGGAACACGCAACTACTTGTATACTGTCTGTAAAAATATAGGTTTCATTCAGGTCTAGATAGATGTCATTGTTGCCAATGGTTTTAAAGTCGGTAGTGTCTAACTTGCTGGTGGTAAAGGTACTCGACGTAGATGTGGCGCTTACCGAAGTATAAAATAATACTTGTCCAGTATTGTAATTTCGAGTAAAAGTGAGTGATGTTAATTTCCCAGATCCTGTATTTTTTACGGCAATTTGTCGTTCGTATTTTTCGTATTTATAGGCTACTTTAAGCTGGTTTGTAATGCTTTGCACGACAAGAGAGGCCTGCTTAATGTTAAGTACATTGCCATTAGCAGAAACAGATCCGCCTGAGTAAGTAGTTGTTGTGCGGATTATGGCTAGTCCTCCACTATTCAGAAATGAGCTAATACTGCACGCGGTGCGTACTTTAATTTTTAGTTCCCGAACTTGTGTTATGGCTAGATTTGAAATAGTAAAAATAGGTTGAGCAAGGTTAGATGTGTCTTTTATGGTTACTCCAGAACCATTAAGAGATCCTGTAACATATGTCATCCCGCTTGGTAAGATTACCTTAGTTTCTATCCCCGTAACGGTGGAAGCAGAAATATTTCTTACTTCAATGGTTATAAAATCAGATTTTATACACAAATGAATATCACTAGGGTTGGTTATGGTAACCCCCAGCTTTGATTGAGCACTAGCCGAAAAGACCGCGATGAAACTCACT
>CAMDCQ010000111.1 GCA_945890595.1 Chitinophaga pinensis | reverse complement strand
TATCAATTTTTTAAAAGTTTGCGAACAAAATTGGAAAGCTTAAGAGAAACAATATAAAATACTAAGGGATACCTATTTTGAAGGAGAACGCTAAATTGAATAAATAAATGGTAGTCTTTTTTTAAACGGGATAGCATTCCGATTCTACGCTTAGCAAACTATCTTTGCAATATGCTTAACATTTCTTTGATACAGGTGCAGTATCTTATAGCTCTAGATGAGCACCGCAATTTTATAAAAGCAGCTGATGCTAGCTTCGTTACCCAACCTACGCTAAGCATGCAGATGAAAAAGTTAGAAGAGGAATTGGGCGTTATTATTTTTGATAGAAGCAGACAGCCAATAGAACCCACTGCTATAGGAGCTAAAATTATAAAACAAGCGAGAATTATTTTTAGTGAGACTGCTCAAATAGAAACTATCCTAAAAGACTTTACAGGTGATGTAAGTGGATCGCTTAAGATTGGCGTTTTACCCACCATCGCAAATGCGCTAGTTCCGAGATTAATTAGTAAAGTGGCACAAAAATATCCTGATTTAAAATTGACGATAAAAGAAGGTTTGACACATGAAATTATTGAAGATTTGGAGCACAATCGATTAGATGTAGGAATTGTAAGCACGCCACTGCACAATAGTAGTTTAATTGAAAGACAGTTATACATCGAAAAGTTTAGAATTTATGTAAATCCAAATCATCCCAGTTATAGCAAGAGAAGTTGGGAGACAGAAGATCTGCTTGCCGATAAGCTCTGGTTGCTCAGTGAAGGGAATTGTTTTCGTACACAAGCTCTAAATTTATGTACAATCCCCGACGAAAAACTAAATCATTTGGCCCTAAATTACGAAAGTGGAAGTCTTCAAACGCTTAAGAAAATTGTAGACTTGGAAGGAGGCGCTACGTTAATGCCCGAATGGGAAGCAAGTGATTTAGATGAGGATTCAATAGATCACTTACGCGCATTTAAATCGGATAGTGCGGGCAGAGCCGTAGGACTAATCTATACGAAGTTTTATGCTAAAGATAGCGTTATTAATAAGCTAGAAGAAATGATAACAAGCGCCTTGCCTAATTTTGTTGCTGAAAATAACGACTTAGAAATAATAGACTTAGTTTAACTTTTCGTTGTTTTTACTCTCCAAAGTTGAACAAAAAACAAATTTAAGATAACAAGTTCAAAACCATAGAACATGTCCTCAATGGGGATTGTGCCTATTCTAATTCCTAAGTTTTCCGAATTGTTATACCAGACGATGGCTTCTTCTAATCCTGTTCCTGTAAGCACGCCGTTTACCGCAAAAAAGGGGATAAGTAATATGCCATAGGTTGTGAATAGTTTAGGTAGCCAATCTACTTTTAGGAGGTGTTTAAAAACCAATAGGACGATACCGAGACTGATAAACGTACTGGAGGTATATAGTTTTGGGATTGAGTACAATCCGACAGCCAATAAACTTAATGCAAAAAAGTGTACGAAAATAGATTCAAATCGCGGAGACCACTTTACCTTGAAGTAATAGTCTACGCATGCATAGGTAAATATACAAGCGAAAGGCACGCAGAAAAAGAAGAGTACCTCTTCAATAGGTAGATTAAAAAACGATAACCCAGTGAGATACCTGGGGTTAAAACCCCACACTCCTAAATGTGTAAATAAGATATCCCAGGTAATAAATATGGTAGCCACAACGAGATTGGCTTGAAGTAATGTTTTGAACTGCTTGTAAAATTGAAGTTTAGTATCAAACGACAAAGCTAGCGGAAAGAAAATAGTGAATAGGTCGATAGCTAAGTACGTATACTTCATAATCCGTTGTTATTTTTTGTTTTCTTTGAAATACTTGGTAGGCACAAGTAGCATCCCAAAACATTCACCATGGTACTTGCCGAGGTGTTTGTGGTGCACTTTATGAGCTCTTCGTATTGCCTTAAAATAGGTCGAATTACTATTTCTGAACAGTTTGAAACGTTGATGGATGAATATATCGTGCACTGTAAAATAGGCAAACCCATATAATGTTATGCCAAGACCAATCCAAAAATAGGCGTTAAATCCAGCCATAGATCCCAATATCAGACCGATAGATCCGGGTAAGGCAAAGAATAAGAAGAAGTAATCGTTGTGTTCAAAAAATCCTTTAGATTGTTTATTGTGGTGGTCTTCGTGCAAGTGCCAGAGAATACCATGCATGATATACTTGTGTGTTAACCATGCTACGCCTTCCATGGCTAGAAAAGCGCCGATCGTTATGAAGCTGTGGAGTATGATTGGATTCATGTGATTTCTGTAAACTGAATAAATTAATGCTAGGTAAACAATTTTTTTAAGGTGATAATTTTAGAGCAGGTTCATTTTATACTGCACCATACTTTTAGTCATAAGTCCGAATTTGGCGCTATTGCTAATTCTAACTCGTTGGGTCAGCATGCTGTTTGCGGGTACTTTTCGTATTTTTTTGAATAATGAATAGTAATAGACATAGGCAAGATGAACCCCTGCTTTAGAGGACGGAGGTAGTTTTCGTATACCTGCAAGTGCATCCACAAATTCTTGCTCTATTTCGCGCTCAATTTCTTTTTTGGCCTCTGTAGAAAAATTTGTGATGTCTAAATTTGGAAAATAAGTTCGACCTAAGTCTTGGTAATCTGCCTTTAAATCTCGTAAAAAATTAATCTTTTGAAAAGCGGATCCGAGTTTCATAGCAAAAGGCTTCAATTCGTCATATAGCTTTTGCTCGCCATTGGTGAACACTTTAAGACACATGAGTCCAACAACTTCTGCCGAGCCGAGTATATATTGGTCATAAGTATCAGGGGTGTATTCTACCTTTTCTAAATCCATTTCCATGCTTTTTAAGAATGTCTCGATTAAGTCGTGATCAATGTTGAATTCACGCACAACATTTTGAAATGCATTAATAATTGGATTTAGCGAAATACCAGATTGTATACTTTCGAAGGTCTCCTCTTTAAATTGTTGAAGTAATTTTTTCTTGTCATATCCTTCGAAACTATCTACTATTTCGTCTGCAAATCGTACAAATCCATAAATAGCATAAATAGGGTTGCGTAAACTGTTATTTAAAAAGAAAATACCCAGCGAGAAGCTCGTACTGTATGTTCGGGTAGTTAGCTTACTGCAGTTTACAGATACGGTATCAAATAATGATTTCATTTTGAAGAATCTAGGTGCGATGATATAATATTTGAAGCGATTTTACCAGAAATAAGTGAAGGAGGTACTCCTGGGCCCGGTACGGTTAACTGTCCAGTGTAAAATAGGTTCTTTACTTTTTTATTTCTCATTTTAGGTTTCAAAATAGCGGTTTGCATTAGGGTGTTTGCTAATCCGTATGCGTTTCCTTTATAAGAATTATAGTCTGAGATGAAATCTTTTACGCAATAGCCTTGCTTATAATCTATGTGAGATAAAATCTCTACGTTGAATTGTTCTTCCATTCTAGCTATCATAATCTGAAAATACTTTTCTCTTATCTCTTCAGTATCTTCCAAGTCGGGTGCTACAGGCATAAGTAAGAATAGGTTTTCATGCCCTACAGGCGCGACATTGTCGTCGGTCTTAGAAGGGCAGCAAACATAAAAAAGTGGCTTATTGGGCCACATAGGTTTTTTGTAAATTTCTACAGCATGCTGCGTTATATCCTCGTCAAAGAATAGCGTGTGGTGATTAATATTGTCTACTCTTTTATTCAAACCAATGTAGTATATGAGGCTAGATGGCGCAAATGTTTTTTTAGACCAATAGTCTTCGGTATAGTTTCTGTATTTGGGTTCCAGAAGCTTACTCTCTACATGATGATAGTCTGCAGACGCGAGCACAACATCAACGTTTATCGATTCTCCATTTACTACAAGGGAAGATGCTTTCTTTCCAGTAATATTTATTTTTTCGACGTTGGCGTTGGTATAAAAAGTAGCGCCACATTCTTCGGCTACTTTTTGCATGGCTCCAGTAACAGAAGCAAAGCCATTTTCAGGATACCAAGTACCCATTTTTAGGCCGGCATAGTTCATTAGACTGTATAGTGCGGGTGTATCTTGTGGCATCGCTCCTAAGAATAAGACAGGAAATTCCATTAGAGCTATCAACTTAGGATGAGAAAAGAAAGAGCGCACATGCTTACTAAATGAGCTAAAAACTTGAAGTCTAAATACTCCTCGTATTAATTCTGGCAAAAGTAATTCGGTAATAGAATCGCCAGGCTGGTAGATTACATCTCCCATTCCAACATTATATTTATAGGTAGCTTCAGCCATAAACGTATCCAGTTTTAATGCGCTTCCGGGTTCTAAGGTTTCAAACAGAGCACGAAGTTCATCATAATTTTCGGGTACGCTCATTTTATCGTCTTTACCAAAAACGATGTCAAATGAGGGATTAAGTAAATGGAGCTTATATAAGTCACTTACTGAGTAGCCAAAGTCTGCGAAGAATTTTTCAAAAACATCGGGCATCCAGTACCAACTGGGTCCCATGTCAAATGTATATCCATTAGCAGTTTTAAATTGGCGGGCTCGTCCCCCTATCAGCGCGTTTTTTTCGTAAACAACCACGTCATGACCTTCTTTAGCTAAGTATGCTGCAGCACTCAATCCAGAGAAGCCAGACCCAATAATGGCAATTTTTGACATATTTTTAATTAATCTTTTTAAAATGAAATTGTTTCAGAATACTTAACACCTATTAAGCCCTGAACAAAGTCCATAATTCAACAAATAAAACGAACTAAAGTTTATTTCCGTTCAGAATTATTATAAAATGTAGGTCATTTTTATAAACGTAGTTTTATATCTCTATTCATGTTATTATAAACAAGAACATACAAATTGAGGGAAGGTGAGAAGGTGCGATTTACCCCTTATTTATGGAAGCAATCCCAATTGTTCCAAATGCTTTTTGTATTGATGTTTATTAAAGTTGTCCCAGGTTGGGGGCGTTTCTCTTTTTTGGCCATACATGATATCTAAGCAGATGTTGTTGTCTTTGTATTTGTGAAAAAGGATTTCTATAATTTTAAAGAAAAACAAATCCAGATTTTGGA
Source organism: Chitinophaga pinensis (assembly GCA_945890595.1). GTDB lineage: Bacteria > Bacteroidota > Bacteroidia > NS11-12g > UBA9320 > UBA9320. The sequence goes on along the minus strand of CAMDCQ010000111.1, from coordinate 2,777 downwards.
TTCCGTCTAATTCTTTTTGGAGTTCACTGGATTCATCTTCGGCATCAAAAATGTGTAAAATGGCTAAGATTTCGTTTTTTTCTTCAAGGGTAATGGAAGTAGCAAACCCGTGTTTTAGACTCTTGAAAACAAGGGAGTTCCAGTGAATACTGTCATGACCCCAGGCTATATTTGGCACATGTAGTGAGTGCTCACAAATGATAAGAATTGCAAAAAGAACCTCACTTAGATACGATGCGGGGAACTCGTCAAAACTTCGGAACTCAAAGCCACTTTGGTACATTTTTTCTTGGTTAAAGTCAAGGCCCATTTCCGGGAGCAACGTATACTCCATGTCCGTTTCAATTCTGTCCCTCCACCAAATGTTGTCTTCTTTTTCAAATTTGAGCAGTTTGCGAAAATCTTCGGTGTGAAAGGTTAATATTTTTCCTTTGCTCATAGATTTATGGAAGGTTCCTACTCCGGTATATCGTGACATTGCATTACGCATAGATCCTAACGCAAAATTTTCGATCATACCTGCTTGTTGGCTCAACACACCCATAATATCTGGGCTTCCTAAGGTTGATATAAAAAAAGGCTCAAACCATTGCAATACGTATATTGCATTGGCATGGGTCGCTTCAAACTTAGGATAGTCTACGATTCTGCTGTTTATGGTTAAGGTAGGAAGAGTGATATGAAAATGATAGGTGCCATTATTGAAAAGCACAAGATTTTCCAGGTTAGACATAAACATGTTAATGCCTGAGTTGTAATCTGGATAGTGCAACTCTTCTTGAATTACGAGTGATTCGTTAAGCTTGTTAAGAAAGAGTTCTTTCGTGGTTTTCAGTTCATTGCAAGAATCTATGACCGTGCGGTTTTCAAAATATTTAGTAACAAACTCTATAGAATCTCCGTCAAAGGTAACAGAGCCTATAGGGTTGTTTTTTTGAACTACCATACTTCTGATATTGTAGGGTTGGCTTTGGAGAAATAGTTCTAAAATAGATTGACCCGCATACTCCGGATTTTCTTTTGGAGCATAATCCGTTCTTGCGTCTGTTTGAGAGTATAATGTTTTATGTTGGTAGTTCTTATCTAACTTGTCTAGCGAATGACTATTAAGCATTCGGCTCACATCATAGTTGGTTTCGTGATTAATTGCAGCATTTAAAATTCTAGCTAAGCTTCCTGGCTTGTAGCATTTTCTGTAATCAATGCTGTATCGTTCGCAACCCATTTTTTCTTGAATAAATTCGCCTGACACCTCAAGAAATTGTTCAAATTGCAAATATGTTTCGTTCTCTAGCCCCATACCCCAAGACAATTTTTGTGTCAGATTTTCTTCCATTGTTTTACTTTTTGTTGGTTTTTAAGTGTGGCTGTGAACTCAAGTTAGTTGAACAATGAATACTCAGGTAATCAAAAAAAATATTTTTATTCTAGTCGTGGTAGTAAAATACATGAGACGAATAACGTTCATGATTCCACCAGTCTTTTCTTGCCTTTGCGAAGTAGTTATAGTTTATTTTTCCAGCTTGCGATTGAAGTGGGTAAACCACAATTCCATTTTCTCTGAAGGCTTTTTTCTTGTCTGTTTCTGGAACTATAGGGACAATATGGCCAGAGAGTCCTACTGTTTTTCGTTTCGCACATATGATACCAACACCTCCTTCTGTATTTATTTTATGCTGAATGGCATCTAAGTCATACATCCGTTTCCAACCAAAACTAGCTCCCCATTTTAAAAACCAATCATGTATAGCACTAGAATAAATATGATCAACGGTCTTCTCAAAAATAGGCTCTACTTCTTGTCCGTTAAGTACTTCTTCAAGCGCATCATCAGTCCACCAAATACGCGGAAGATATACTCCAGCAAAATAACAATAGTCGTACGCATATACATTGCAATAGGTGTCTTCTTCTGTACGCTGATATCGGATACTTTTAATCACATTTAAGTGTTCAATCAGTCGTCGTAATGATTTAAGCTTGTTGTCAAACGTTGAAACATCACGAAACGAAATAGACTCATCCATCATAGGATGTGTTTTTTCCTCGGCGGAGTCTAATCTAGAATTTAGGTGTGGTGCTAGATGAGCAGGCTTTATTCGCTCATCTATTTGGGTATTTTCTACGAGTTGTTTAGTTCTTTTCACTGTAATGGGTTGATTCTATGTCCAGAATGTCATTATCGGTAACATTTTACAGTGAATAAATCAAGTAGACGGTTGGTGAAACTCAGATAAATCTAATTTTTATAATCCCATTAACACATCCATAGGATCTTTGCCCATAAGCATAGTCTCAGGATTTTCAAGGTAATTTTTAACGGTAACAAGGAATCCTACAGACTCTTTCCCGTCAATAATTCTATGGTCATAGCTCAGCGCAACATACATGATAGGGCGAGCTACGATGTTTCCGTTTTCTACTACGGCACGCTCTACAATGTTGTGCATGCCAAGTATAGCACTTTGTGGAGGATTGATGATTGGGGTACTTAGCATACTTCCAAATATACCTCCATTGGTAATTGTAAATGTACCACCGGTCATATCAGGTATGGAAAGTTTTCCATCTCGTGCCTTTAGTGCTAGACGTTTTACTTCAGCTTCTATTTCCCACATGGTCATATGTTCAACATTGCGCATCACCGGAACCATGAGACCTTTCGGGCTACTTACTGCAATAGAAATATCGACAAAATCATTCATCACCATTTCTTCCCCATCAATAAATGCATTAACGCTAGGATATTTTTGTAATGCAAGCGCACAAGCTCTAGT
>CAMDCQ010000110.1 GCA_945890595.1 Chitinophaga pinensis | reverse complement strand
TCTCTTGAAGCTTGCCAAATAGGGTAGTCCTCTGAAGCAGTATCTGTAATACCACTAATTACACGCCAGCATTCTGGTTCTTCTTCTATACCGTAAAATGCCACTTTTCTAAGTCTACTATGATGATTGTTTATACTATCCATTGTAGGAGAGTTAGGCTTCATTTCATCAAGAGTTGGTGTGTGCAAGGAACCTGTACTAAGTGGTGCAAGGGTGTTGACTATTGCATCATCTATTTTGCTAATAACATCAGCACCGCTAAGGCCTAAAAAAGAACCTACAAAAGATGAAGTGAAATCATAAATATTGCCATAGGACTTCTCTAAGAAAATGCTGCTAGCAATTTGTCCTATAAATGCGTTGTGTTGTGTTTTTGTGATGGCAATATCAGCACCTGCGTGAGGTGTACCAAAGGTGACAAGACCGTAAAACTCTCTTGTCCCAAAATTACCATTTTGATTGTCATCCCATTGCCAATCTAAGTATCGAGCAGCAATACCTCCTTGACTGTGAGCTATCGCAAAATCATTTAGCTTGCATCTGTTGGGATATAAACCCGTAACATCCTCAGAACCATCTTCGATTTGCTCTTGAATTAGTTCATCGCATATGTAATGAAAGCTAGTTTGAAGTTTGGCATCATAGTTTACATTAGTAACAGCAGACTTATAGTTCTGCTCTGTCCATACCGCTTGCTTTGCCCATGAGTTGGAGCTTCCGCCTAGTCCGTGTATAAAAGATATATTTTTCTTTATTAATACTCCTGTACCACATGGCATGTATTCACCTGTGTCTGCTGACTCTGTCAATACATAAGGTATTACACGTTTAGGATTGGAAGTTACATCCACATCATAGTGGCAAGTATCGCAGATTGGCGGTTGACCAAACGCGGTAAACGAAAGACAAAAAGCAATAAAAGCTGTAAGAAATTTTATATGATTTTTAATTATTTGTGTGTTCATGATATCAATAGATTAAAAGGTTCTACTTGTGTTGGTTTTAATGATTTTTTTGACCGTTGGAGTATTTTCTGAGGCTGTAGAAACGTGAACAAGGTAAATCCCCACTCGTATTCCTTGCGGGAGTTCCACTCTGCTATCTTCAGTTGTGTTGCCAGTCATTAATAGTTTTCCTGCCATATCGTATATACTAAAATTGAATTGCTCGTTTTTATGCGTCTTGCTTATTATTCTGAATGCATTCGTACTGGACTCAGTCATAACCTCAATATCTGAATTTTGATAAGTGTTTCCAGAACCATTTGACTTTTCAATTTTTGGACTGTTCCCTTGCATCAATGTCCGTTCAAATTCATATCTCTTATAAACAGTAAGTTTACGAATACAACAACCGCTATCTGTAGCTATCCATTCATATACAGTTTCCGTTTCTGGGAAGTATGTATCTCTCTCGTGATTTAAAGAGTACTCAATAGTAGTCTCTTTGATTTTGTTACCAAAAGAATCAAATTCAGTAGCACTTGCTATTTTTAAGTTATGGTCGTAGGTCGCTATAACCTCAGGCGAGTATGCCGTTATTACATTATTGCTTTGTGTTACCGAAAAACCCAAATTTGAGTATGCAAGGACCAAACTATTAAAGTAAGATAATGTTAAATCTAAATACTTGTAATTAGAGGCTTCCGCCGGAGAAAGAAAAACAGTAGATGAATCAATCATTCGGGGCTTTTGATAAAACAAATCACCTTTTGAGTCATAAACATCCATTGTGCTTTTCCCAACAGTAATTCTGCTAAAAGACTCCATCCATTCGTCTCTAACTTGATATTCTTCTATGAAGTTTTTGTCGAGTAAAATTTCGCCATCCAAATCTACATACTCATCAATCCTATAAAATTGCATGTAGCCATGATGTTCTGCAAGCTCTCTATACGTTAAACAATTGTAATCAGCTTGGCTCGGCAAAGAAAACGAGACCTCCTTCTTCTCGTGAAAACTGACTTTGGTAATGTAATCATTGGGCAATTGTGCTTGCCCTAATAGTGCAGTGAGCAAACCTAACCCTAGGAGCCCACTTCTTCGGTGTTTTTGACTTTTTGTTTTCATATTGTTTTAAATTTACCTCACGAACATCTTACCTGAAATCAGAAAAAAGAAGACAAAAAATAATAATCCAAGAATATTTTTATCAAAAAATACATAATTTTATCTTAGCATTGTTAAAAAATAATGGATGCATGACTAACATCCACACTATATCATAAAGATACACCTTTAGGTATGGTTTTTAATCAAAAAATATGAATACTACGCTATCGAAACTCAATAATAGACTCAAATCTCTATTACCCGCGCACACCAATATGGCTTCAAGTGTGGCTGATCTGCTCTCTATTAGCAGAGAGGGCGCTTACCGAAGACTAAGAGGTGACACTTCTTTCACACTGGATGAGCTTATAATTTTACGAAAAAAAATTGGAATCTCTATCGATGAACTTGACGACGGAACTGAAAATATCAGCTTTTCGTTTAAGCCACTCTATGATAATCCGTCGGAGCTACAAGCGTACTTTAAAGACATTCAATTTAGATTTAAAAAACTGTCACATGTCAAAGGCAGTATGACTTTTAGTGTGTGCGAAGACCTTCCGTTTTTTCGTCAATTTGGATATCCCGCAATAGCGCGCTTCAAATTATTCTACTGGAAACATTCTATTCTTTTGGATCCTAGCTATGCGCAATTAAAATTCAATTTAGAGTCGGAGCCTGACAGCGCCTTGGAAGATGCTGTGCAGATGAACCAATTATATACTCACCTCCCATCTACCGAAATTTGGACCAACAAAACCATATCAAACACCTTAAAACAAGTAGAATATTTCTATGACTGTGGTTTTTTTGAAGACCCTAAAACTTTGGTAGCGGTATATAATGACTTAATAAATCTTGTGAACGATCTAATGACAGAAGCAAGGCTAGCCATAAAATTAGACAACAATACTAATCCTAGAGGTAAGTTTACTCTGTATGTATGCGAATTATCGGTGGACAACAATAGCATTTACCTAGAGACACACGAACCTAAATATTTAGCCATCGGTTTTAATAGCTTCAACTCTATGCAAACCTCAGATATGAGGCCACTTAGCGAATATAAAAAATGGCTAACCGCAATGATATCAAAATCAACTAATATAAGCGGACAAGCGGAACGCATTCGCCAAGATTTTTATAAATACAACTATCAACTTATTACAGCATCTGCAAATGCTAGACTCCCACAACACATGCAACTACCCTAAAAATTACCTTACTACACCTTGCTTATCTAAACTCTTTCGATAGGCTGCGGCATTACGGTTTTAATATGGTGCGTTTAGCATTTTAATGCTTCAAACCTTCCATCTATCTCTATTTTTCTTAATTATTACCATCTTCATTTTAGAACTATTCGCCAAATGCACTATATTTTTTGGTTATGGACTTTTTTTATTCTTTATCAAAATCATTTTAGTCCTCATTATTCTAAATTGATTAATATCAAAATAAAGTTCCCTAAGAGTGAACTCTTAGGGAATAATACTTCATTCATTTTTCCTTCTCCTAATAACAACTAATTTTATTAATAAAAATATTACTAGAATTACTAACGATATAAAAGAAAATATATCAAATTCATTTTTTAAATTTCTTACGCCAAGAATTACAAGCAATGAAAATAGTAATATAGTACTTAAATCATTTAATATTTTCATTTTCGTTGAACCCAGAAAATAATACTATTTCTAAAAATAGACATCGTTATCAATATCCGCATTTTTTTAGAATCACTTAAATACGATGTATTAATGAAATTTTTAATTAGTACTTGTTCCATTAGGGTCGGGGCAGTTGTCTTTGCAACTACCCAATCCCCTAGTGTTATTAAAAAGAATAATTTTCTTATTGTTTTAGTATTCTAAGGTTGTACTTACTGTTACCCTCTGTAACTTGTATAACGTTTATTCCAGCAGGTAAAATGTCCAAATATAGTGTCTTGTCTTTACATTTTGTTTGGGTCTACAGCATTTACAAAAGCGGCATTACGTATACATAGTATTGGTGAATAGCCTTTCTTACTTGTGAAAAAGCCTTACGCATTCGGCCTTTACCTCTTCATCCTTAGTTACATACCTAAAAGTTACGCGTATGTAATCTTTGTCCAAAATTTTGATGTAAGGACGCAAATAGCATATTTGTCCATCTATTTCAGTAGTGTAATGTTCACCAGGGAATTCACCATAATTAGATACAAATCCATTATATTCAAAAGCACTCGGGGCATAGAATCGTAAAGTATCCCAAGATAGTTCACCAAGTGGCGATCGTAATTGTGATAGATAGGCCATGTCCTTACCCTCTGTGCGAATTCCACAAACAGTTTCTACTGTATTCTGGTCTCTTTTTGATAGTACAGCTAGATAAAAAAACATTGCTTGATTATTAAAATCAAAAATTGAATTGTAGTCAACCTTTTCGCTAATATAAGCTGGTAATGGGTCATAAATATTTGTCTTTTCAAGAGTAGAAGCCATTAATGCTTGATCTAGGCTTAAACATTCCCCTTTAAACAAAACAGCAATGCATTGGCACTCTCCATTTACGATGGCTTCATTTTCAGGGCAAGTAAGACAATCATCCTTACAAGCTGACAAGCTGGTAAGGATGATAAAGATTATTACCGATAATTTTTTCATAATTTGATCTATATAAATTTTTAAATACTGAACTTCATTGTTACTTATTAATTTAAGCGAGTAAAAACTATGGTGTAAGCTTCCGTCAGCTTCACTATTTGTAAAGTTGTTGTCGATGCGTAAGTGCCGCCCTTATAACAAGCACAAAAGCGGCATTACGTATACATAGTGTTGGTGATTAGCCTTTCTTATTTATGAAAGAGTCTTACACATTCAGCTTTTACTTCTTCAGCAGCTGTAACGTATCTAAAAGTTACTCGGATATAATCCTTATCTAGTATTTTAAGATAGGGCCTTAAATAACAAGTTTGTCCATCTATTTCAGTTGTGTAATGTTCTGGGTTTGATGTTACTATGCCATCCTCTCCAACATAGACAAACCCATTGTAATCATAGGCGGAAGGCCAATCATATGACAATGAATCAAAATTACTCGAACCAGTTTCAGACTCTAATCCTGAATAATAGACTTTTTCAAAATAAGTATTCGTTGGTCTAGCTTCGGTTTGAAGAGCTATGACAGCACTCATCCTGTTTTGGTATTCAGTAAGTACACTTAAGTATATAAATAGAGGTTGGTTATTAAAGTCAAAAAGATCACTACAATCCAATGACTCAGAATAGTATGGTTGAATTTCAACAGAAACACCTCTAGGTATCGTTTTTTGAAATGCCTCATTTTTACTCATACATTTCCCGCCAAAGCTTATACCAATGCACTCACAATTTCCATTTACTACAGCTTCATTTTCAGGGCAAGTAAGACAATCATCCTTACAAGCTGACAAGCTGGTAAGGATGATAACTACGATTATGAATAAATGTTTCATACTTAGTCTATATAGATTTTTAAATATTGAACTTCATTGTTAATTATTAATTTGAGGGCGTAAAAACTATGGCGCAGGCTAATGTCACTTTCGCTTATCTAATTTCTTTCGATACGCTGCGGCATTACGGATCGAATAAACGCACGTGCCGCAAGTCCTGCGGTGCAGGCTTGCGGCGGCATTGCGTTTTATTTAGTGTAGGCGGTTTTATTCTTTATTCCGATTTGCAAAGGAAATACCAGCAGCAAAAATTAGACCGACAAACAGCGGACCTACTAACTGAGATTTGCTTAAATATTCAAAAGCAAATGACAATAAATAAGACCCTCCGACAAATATTAGGTAATAAGCTAAAAACTGTTTAATCTTTTTTTCATTCATAAGATCCTATAAATCGAAATATGAGCTAACTGAACCAGAAACACAGCCAACCAACGCTCCTACACCAAAACCCATAATACCTCCTGCACACCCGAAAAGTAAATCTGCACTAGCCACTTTCCAGTATTCATCCTTCTTTAATATTTTTGTTTTCAGATCAGGGTATGAATACCATAACTCTAGTGAACTTTTATATAAAGTCGAAAGATTAAAAAGTGCATTTTTTTCACAAATTGTTAAATTATTGTTTGATTCCATATTTAATACACTATTGTCAATAAATAATATTGAACTCTCGATGTCGCCACTATGTCTTCTTGCACCTGACACTAAATCTTCCAAGAACAAATATGCATCTGGAGAAAAATTTGATTGATAAGTAACCATAAAGTCAATTGGGTCAAAAGTGATTAGTTGAAATGTATTATTACCTCGCGACTGCTGCAATTTGCTATCTCTATAGTAGTTCTCCATATTTTCAAACATATAATTTATGTCTTGATTATACCTAGAAGCCATATAATCTTTCAAAACTATGTTTTTTGAATTTCTATCTAACGTTTGCACAGCTCGGTATTCTGGACTCGATAAAAACTCCAAAACGATTTTATTGTGATTTTCACCAAAGTGAGCATCTCTCGTTACATCCTTACAAGCTGAGTTAACTTGATCCACCTCATTACAAGCCACAGTTCCTAGAACCACAGCGATTAAAATAAAAATGCTTTTTTTCATTGTTTAATATTTAAATTTTTTAAAACCGAATTCAGTCGGTCACTGTTTTGGCTAACTCCTTTTCTTTAGCTTGGTGCTTAGTTGCCACATTTCACCATTTTGGTTTTCAATGGTTGATAAATTATAACATGCTTTGAGTTTTCTCTTTCCATAGAGGATTTTTGTTCTTTCTGTCCTTATTTCTGCTTTACAATCGGCCGATTTGTAAGGCGAAAATATTTTCTTGAATAACCGATTACGAACATCTTACCTAAAATCAGAAAAAACCAGACAAAAAATAATAATCCAAGAATATTTTTATCAAAAAATACATAATTTTATTTTGGAATTGATAAAAATTAATAAAGTTGTCGCTAACATCCACACTATATCATAAAGATACACCTTCAGGTATGGTTTTTAATCAAAACATATAAATACTACGCTATCAAAACTCAACAATAGAATCAAATCTCTATTACCCGCGTACACCAATATGGCAGCAAGTGTGGCTGATCTACTCTCTATTAATCGAAATTTGGACCCACAAAACCATATCAAACACCTTAAAACAAGTAGAATATTTTTATGACTGTGGTTTTTTTGAAGACCACAAAACTTTAGTAGCGGTATATAATGACTTCATAAATCTTCTGAACGATCTAATGACAGAAGCAAGGCTAGCCGTAAAATTAGACAACAATGCTAATCCTAGAGGTTAGTTTACTCTGCATGTGTGCCAATTATCGGTGGACAACAATAGCATTTACCTTGAGACGCACGAACCTACATATTTAGCCATCGGTTTTAATAGCTTCAACTCTATGCAAACCTCAGATATGAGGCCACTTAGCGAATATAAAAAATGGCTAACCGCAATGATATCAAAATCAACTAACATAAGCGGACAAGCGGAACGCATTCACCAAGATTTTTATACATACAACTATCAACTTATTATAGCATTTGCAAATGCTAGACTCCCACAACACATGCAACTACCCTAAAACTTACCTTACTACACCTTGCTTATCTAAACTCTTTCGATACGCTGCGGCATTTCTATTGTGTTCATCCAATCCATTGGCGAACGCATGGCGAAGTGAGCCATCCGGCTTAGCACACATGTAATAATAGTTATGACTTTTGGGATTGATGGCTGCCTCTATAGCACGCTTATCTGGACAAAAAATAGGTCCTGGAGGTAATCCTCTATTGAGATACGTATTATACGGATGAGG
>CAMDCQ010000109.1 GCA_945890595.1 Chitinophaga pinensis | reverse complement strand
CCAATTATTTTAATCAATCAATTGCCAGATGCGATTTATCACAAGGCTTCTGACACTCTGTATTTTAAGAAATTAACTTCAATAACGACAATTTTTAAGGGCATTTACGAATTATACAGAGAAGCTACACAAGAAGAAACCGAAGAGTTTTTAGAAAATGATTTTATAAATCTTGCAGACGACTATTCTGCTGAAAACGTGAAGAAAGCAAACAGAAAGAGAATTGCAATGGCTAGGGAGACCATAGCAAGATTTACACCAGCAGAGAAACAAGATATTTTTGGATATATAAGAGAATATTGCGAAGAATTGGTTTTTGATGAAAACGACTCAAATTTTTCAGTTTCTAATGAAGAAGACTTGAAAAAACTACTTTATGGTATTGAACAACGATATTACACAACAAGAATTGGAGGCGAAAGAAGATTAGCAAATTCAGTTTCACCAGTTTAATAATGAAAGAATGAGCCAACGCACAAAATCACACACATTGCCAAGTCGCACAAGCCGACACACAAGCCAAAACTTGGCAAAGAGTGTGCTTTTCCCACCGCAGAAAGAAATTCAATTTTTTTTTCCTTCCCTCTTGAAAAAATTAAAACACCCGACACACAAACCGACACAGCAAAGACAGTTAAACTCAACAATGACAATGGTTTACAGACACGGACGACAAGAACGCCAGCACCTAACAGCACCTATAAGAAATTGGCGGTTCAGTGGTTAAATGAAGTGCAGTTTTTCAATCAAACTTTCGTGCAGGTTGACAGTTTTGTGCTTCGAAATCGCCAACTTCTTATAGCTGCAAAACGTTACAAGCAAGCTAAAAATCAGATATGAAGAAAAAAATAACATGGGTAACAATACTTGTAATTATAGTATTGGCCACTGCAGTCTTTGGACTCAAATACGTACTACCAGTGCATACAATTTATGTTTCAATTGAAGGTGGGAGTAAACTAAACGATAAAATTGGATATAGTTGTTATCATTACAGCCATCGGAGTGGAAGACAAGATACTTTAATTTTATCTGGATTTGGATATGAAACTGATTTAGTACCACGCAAAATGGGCAAAAATGCGGAAGCATTTAATGAAGGAATTATTAGAGCTAGGAATATGGTTGCTACGAGTAAAAAAGAATTAACAAACAGTTCCTTTGTATTCAATGGTAAGACCATAAATATTTTATTTGACCGAATTGACTCAAATAATAAAGCTCAATTTACAATCAGTGTGACAAAGAACAAAGTGAAACCAGCAGCTAATAAACCTAAACAGCATAATAACGCAGTTTAGCTTAAACGTTATGGGCAATGTACATATAACATCCGAATTGAGCCAAATTCAAGAAATTTACTTGTTTCATGCCACACTAGTTTAGTTTTGATTTAGGTGAACAAACTCAACGGTCTAGCGGTTTTACTCTAAGCATTGCACAAAGAAGAAATTAATATCGTTTGGTTTAAAAGAGATCTGCGATTGCTGGATCATAAACCCCTTGAAATGGCAGCCTCCAGCACTATCCCTACTTTGCTCTTGTATATTTTAGATCCGCAGTATATTCAAAATCCACACTACGCGGCGCGCCATTGGCAATTTGTTAAAGATAGCCTTAAGGACATGGCAAGACAATTCAAACGCTACGAGCTTCATTTCTCGGTTTTAGAAGGAGATACTATTTTGATCATGCAGGAGATTGCAAGAATCTTTGAGGTGCAGTGCATCTATTCGTACCAAGAGACTGGTTTAAATTTTTCTTACACTATAGATAAAGCCTTAAAAAAATGGATAGATTCAAAATCTATACGTTGGGTGGAATTTCAACAAAACGGTGTGATACGGTTATTGAAAAACAGAAAAGACTGGATAAAAGAATGGTACACTTTTATGCACGATCCACAACTAGATTCGTCTGTACATCAGCTTAAAACCGTGCAATGGAAAACGGATAAATTTCAGCCAGAATACTTTAAACAGCTGAGCAGCGACCCGGAGATACAACGTGGTGGTGAAACCCACGCCATAGCAGTTCTTCAAGATTTCATTCAACATCGATCAAAACAATACATGTATTTGATTTCGAAACCGCTAGAGAGCAGATCTTCTTGCAGCCGTTTGTCTGCTCATATTGCCTGGGGGAATATCAGTATCCGAACCGTGTACCAATCGGCATATCAGGCCAAAACGAACGGGAATAAGAAGAATTTAAATGCTTTTTTATCCCGATTACGGTGGCATTGTCATTTTATTCAAAAATTTGAGCAAGAGGTCGAAATGGAATATTTACCTCAGAACAAAGCATATACCTCCTATGTCCGAGAACGAAACATCGACTACATCCAGCAATGGGAAAAGGGTAATACCGGTATACCATTAGTGGATGCTTGTATGCGATGTGTGTGTACTACGGGGTATTTGAATTTTAGAATGCGCGCCCTATTGGTTTCTTTTCTTACCCATGCATTGCTACAAAATTGGGACGATGGTATTGAACACTTGGCCAGACAGTTTACCGATTTTGAGCCTGGAATTCACTATCCTCAGTTTCAGATGCAAGCCTCGGTAACTGGCATTAATACCATTCGAATTTATAACCCCATTAAGCAGTCCAAAGATCATGACCCCCACGGCGTATTTATCAAAAAATGGGTGCCAGAACTGGCAGATTTTCCAGCCACTCACATTCATGAACCCTGGAAGGTAAATGATATGGAAAGGCAATTATTTGGGATAAAAACGAACTATCCGCCACCCATCATAGACCTCACAGAAGCATTGAAAGTAGCACGAAAAGAATTGTGGACCACCAAAGGATCAACGGCCGTTAAAGCAGGTAAAAAAGCGGTACTTCAAGCTCATGCAATACCGAGTCGTAAAGAAACATAAGTCAATGCACGTCTTTCATCGACCTGATTTTCATTAACTCCCGGTTTACCTGTAAAATTTACTTTTAACGTTTTTAGCTTAACCGCACTAAAGCCGCCTTATTAATGGTATATTTTCGATCATTAGCAACATTTAAGCACAACACTCGTGACCTCCTTGTCTCCAATTTTTGATACACTTGCTCTCTAAAATTGAATAATTGCCCTTCTTGAACTTCTTCTAGATACAATCCTTCCATTTCGTCGTACAAACTAAATGCTTTCTCTAGCGTAACATTTACGCCACTGCACGCTTTGGGGTTTTCTAATTCATACGCCACCACTTTAAAAACAGCTTCATCCTTTCCAAATTCTTCTTCCATTTGAAAATGATAAAAAAGATTTTTGAAATTAGACTTCCATTCCTCACCATGTGGTTTTACCTTGTTTCTGTGTAGATGGAAGGTTTTAAGATGAGCAATTTCGTGCACCAGCGTGAACAAAAAACGATATGAATTGTCATCGTGATTAACAGATATACTTAACTCACGACCATTTTGCCTAAAATCCCCTCGCTTGGTTTTTCGGGGTTTAGTGATTTTCAGCAAGCACTTATGCTCCTGTAGATAATCCACAATAGCATGCGCCTTTGAAGCAGGAAGATGTTTTTCTAAGTATTCGTGAATACTCATTAATGATTTAGGTGTAGGTGGCTAACAACGTTTCTGCTGCCGTAACCGTTTGATTGATCTCCACATTTATTTTTGTTCCTACAGGAACAAAAATATCTACGCGCGAGCCAAATTTAATAAAACCCATTTCTTCTCCTTGGGTAGTTTTATCTCCTGGTTTAATGTACCATCTAATGCGTCGAGCAACCGCACCGGCTATTTGTCTAAATAGTATTTCAGTACCATTATCAGACTTTATAACTGCGGTAGTTCTCTCATTCTCTGTACTTGACTTAGGATGCCAAGCCACCAGGTATTTGCCAGGGTGATATTTGAAGTAACTGACAACACCCGAAATCGGATTCCTATTCACGTGTACATTTAAAGGAGACATAAACACAGAAATTTGTATTCGTTTATCCTTAAAATACTCTGTTTCCTCTACCTCTTCTATAACAACCACCTTGCCATCGCAAGGACTCGTTACGCCATTTAGTGTTGTATTGGCGTAACGAGCTGGATCGCGAAAAAATCGAATAATAAGCACATAAAGCACTAAAAGAGGAATACCTAATAATACTACCAGCCATTGTGGGGCATCCATTTCGGATAAACCAAAAAGTATCCCCGCAAACAATAACGTGGAAATTAAAATTATTTTGTACCCTTCTCTATGTAACTTCATTAAAATATACCTCTTAATTTTAGAGTGTCTGCAACCTTCTCGATAGCAACTACATACGCTGCCGTTCTCATGCTACATTTGTGTTTTTTAGACGTTTTATATACGTTATCAAAAGCAAGCTTCATTACACGGTCGGCTCTTCTGTTAACACGTTCTTCCGTCCAGAAATAACCTAACCTGTTTTGTACCCATTCAAAGTATGATACCGAAACACCTCCTGCATTAGCAAGTATATCAGGAACTACTAAAATTCCTTTTTCATCTAATATTTTATCTGCTGTAGAAGCCGTAGGTCCGTTTGCACCTTCTACGATTAATTTCGCTTTTATTCTACCCGCATTTTCCTCTGTAATTTGGTCTTCAAGCGCAGCAGGTACCAGAATATCAACATCTAATTCGAGCAATTCTTCGTTTGTAATCATGTTACCGCCTTTGTAACCATCTAGACTTTTATGCTTGGTTACATACTCAATAGCTTCCTCTACGTTTAATCCATCCGGATTATAATACGCGCCACTTACATCTGATATTGCAACAATAGTTACCCCTTGTTGTTCAATAAGCTTTGCAGAGATACTACCAACGTTACCAAATCCTTGAACCGCACAGGTGCATTGTGTTGGCGTCATTTTAAGTTTTGCCATAGCGCTACGCGTAGATACCATAACTCCTCTTCCTGTAGCCTCTACTCTACCCAAAGAACCTCCTAGTACTAATGGTTTTCCCGTTACTACTGCAGGAGAAGCTTGACCAACGAGCTTTGAATACTCGTCCATAATCCAAGCCATAGTTTGAGGGTTTGTTCCCATATCAGGCGCTGGAATGTCTCTTTCTGGGCCAAAAACATCTCTCATTGCCCCTGTAAATGCTCTGGTTAATCTTTCCAATTCACCATCGGACATGGTTCTAGGGTCACATTGAATACCACCTTTACCACCACCGTAAGGAATACCTACAACCGCACATTTCCATGTCATCCAAGCTGCTAAAGCTTTTACCTCATCCAAATTTACTCCCATAGAATAGCGAATGCCACCCTTACTTGGGCCTAATTTAGAAGAGTGTACTACTCTGTAACCTTGAAAAACTTTTATTTTTCCGTCGTCCATCGTAACCGGAAGACTTACAATCACAGCTTTCTCTGGCGATTTTAACGCATTATACGTAGACTCATCTAGGCCTAAAATGTTGGCTGCCTCGTCAAATCTTTGCATCATAGACTCCAACGGATTCAAGTGATCCGTAATAGGAGCTGGTTCTTTGAATTTTAAACTCATTTATGTTTTTATAATTTAAGGTATTACTACGTCGGCAAATGTATTTATTCTAAACTTTGTCAAATCTAACTTTACTAACTTTTTTAATGCAGTAATAGTAGGATAATTATAAATGGCAATGCCGATAAATATATAGAATCCAGTCTGTCCAATATCCCACCGTGCCCTGGTATGAGTGTGCCGCTATCTTTTACGCCTAATTTTCGTTTCATATAGGACTCCACAAAATCACCAAAAGTAGCAAAGAAAATAATCACAACCGTAAGTAGGTATATCGGTTCATCTAATTGAAACCAATATGCATTTAAGATACTCATTATCAATACAGTAACTATAGTTCCTCCCACTGTTCCTTCTATTGTTTTTTTAGGAGACACCTTCGGAAATATCGGTGTTTTTCCAAGCCATTTTCCTACCACATATGCCATAGAATCATAAAGCCAGATAGCTATTAGATAGAATAAAATATATTCTGTACTTGTGGAAGAATTTTGATTAAACCACATTGCAAGCAGCCCAATAGGCAGCCATAAATACAATGACGCTGAGATGTAATTTAGAATGAAATTATTTTTTAAATCCATGTACGAAAAGTACAAGCATATCAACTGCAGTATCCATGCAGCTATAAAGTGATTTAAGCCTATTTCCTTAGCATCTACAAAGTTTACATACAAAATAACCCCAGCAAACAACATTGGATTTAACCATACATGCTGTGCACTTTCTTTTTTGGCAAGTGCGCTCATTTCGTACAATGAAAGAAAGGCAATAAGCGCCATAAGCAACCCAAAATAGGGTACACCAAGAACTGAACCGCCCACCATAAGTGCGACATAGATGCTGCCAAATATTATTCGTAAACCTAGGTTAGACATAAAAATTTTGTGTTTTAGTATTACTGTTTTTTTGAATATAGATGAAGATGGTCACAACGATAACAGCCATGAGCATAGTTGCTGTCAAAGGTAAGGATTCTCCTTGTTCCAGCACTTTTCCGTAATCGCCCTCGGCATAATAATACAGCATAATAACCGCTATTGCGTTGTTTACGAAGTGTGCTATTATGGAAGCCCACAAAGAGCCAGTCCAGTACACCGCATATCCAAAAACTGTGGCCAAGAAGAACATTGGAATTACTTTTAACAGCTGAAAATGGATTACACTGAAAAGAAGTGCCGTAACTAAAATAGACACGTGCATATTTTTGAATATGCCGTTGAAAACATTCATTAAGAATCCTCTAAAGAAAATCTCTTCTGCTATTGCAGGAATAAGTGCCATAAATACCAAACTAGTTATGAATGAAGCAAATCCTCCATTTCCCACCATTGCTTCATAGGTCTGATTACCCGCACTATCTTGAGTATCTATCCAATTCTTTAGATCTGGCCATTTACTGAGGTCTATCGCCATATTGAGTTCGAGTAACGAACTCATTAATGGCATACTTACCAAAACAAACAGGAGCGAATACAGAAACCATTTTTTACTAATAGGAGCGTGTAACAATAAAAAATCGCGCGGAGATGCTTTGATAAATCGAAGTGATATAAAAGCTGCTGCCAGCAGTGGTAAAGATGATGATACAAATAAAAAAATCTTTAGTAGCAGATTTTGAGGATAAAGCTTGCTCATCAGCGCTTCGCTATCTTTCAAACCGCTCGCATCGCCATAGTAATGTAGGGATAGCAATGCCACTGCAATGCCACCTAATAGCATAACACAGCCTATGAAAAATAAAAAACCAATAACAAAATGAAGAACGGCTTGCATTCTATCGGGTCTTGCATAACTTGTTTCTGTATCTTTGCCCCTTTGTAAATCGTCCATTCTATTAATTCGGGCAAATATGGTGAAAATAGGCAATATAGAAATCGGAGACTTTCCCTTACTTCTCGCTCCAATGGAAGATGTGAGTGATCCCCCTTTTCGTGCGGTTTGCAAGCAACACGGTGCAGACTTAATGTACACAGAGTTTATTTCCTCTGAAGGACTAATTCGTGATGCTGTTAAAAGCCGTCAAAAACTCGACATATTTGAGTACGAAAGACCTATTGGAATTCAAATTTTTGGTAATGACATAGAATCTATGCGGGAAGCTACCGAAATAACTGCAGCCGCCCATCCAGATATTATTGACATTAACTATGGTTGTCCTGTAAAAAAAGTGGCCTGTAAAGGTGCCGGTGCTGGCATTTTGCAAGACATCCCAAAAATGGTTGCCATGACCGCCGAAATAGTAAAAAGCACATCTTTACCTGTTACTGTAAAAACGCGATTAGGGTGGGATGATGATACCAAGTATATAGAAGAAGTAGCCGAGCGTTTACAAGATGTAGGCATAAAGGGTTTAAGTATACACGGTC
>CAMDCQ010000108.1 GCA_945890595.1 Chitinophaga pinensis | reverse complement strand
GTTAATTTCACTTACGCATTGGTAGTTTTTACTTGCTACAAAATATTCTGTGTTAGAAGTTAGTGCACCTGTAGTGTAACTATTTCCTGTGGATACAATCGTGCTCAAATTTGGCTGCGACATCCATATAACAGATCCGTCCGTGGTGGCAGCCGATAAAGTGGCAGTTTGATTAGCGCAAATTGACGCTCCTTTAATATTACTTAGCGTTCCAGGGCTCAATTCACTGATTGCAAGGGGATGTCGTAACGTATCTCTGCACACAAGGCTGTAGGGTTCTAGGTAAAAAGTACGATTACCTGCTAGATTGTACAGCTTTACCGTATCATTATCATAGAGGGTAGTACCACCTGTTGCTTGATCAAACCAGCGTATAGAACCACTAAAATTAGAATAAATGACATCCAATGTATCTCCAATGCACAGTGTGTCTTTATTTTGAATTGTGACGCTAGGGAAATTCCACACGAGTACCCTTTTCTGAACACGTGTGCTGGCACACTGTCCGTCAAATGCTTCTACATATAAAAATGTTGAGCCAGTTTTTTTAGGTGTGAAACTGTATGATGCTCCAGTATGTATGGATGTTCCGCCTGACGCAACGGTATACCATTCTATATTTGATGTGCTAACGGTCGTAGCAGTTAATTCAACAGATCCGTCATGGATACATACGGTGCTGTCTGTATTGGTTATGGGATCAGCGGGTGCATTATTTGCGTTAACATTAGCGTAGGTTACAGCCCTTTCACTGCTAATGCAACCACGATTATTGGCTTCTGCATAGTACTGTTTTGAATATTGAAGGACATCGGTTGTCAAAACATCGCCGGTGTCTATGGCTGTTCCACCTACAGAATCTGTCCACCAAATTATTTGACCATAATCCGCAAAAGCGCTAAGATTTGCTTTTGCATTTAAGCATATGCTGTCATTGGTTGTTATGGGTATAGACGGTTGTTCTGCAACCGAAACTAGGATTTGTTTTACACTGCTAGCACATGATTTGTTCCTGGCTTGAATTTTATAATTGACATTACCTGTTAAAATGGGTGTCGTAAATTGTTTTCCGCTGTCTATGGGTAATGAAGAAGAGTTTTGATACCAATACACTTGCGCATCTGAATTGGCAAGTATGGTTGTGTTATTTCCGGAACAAATGGGTGTATCTACAAAATAGGTAAGCGTGCTTGGTTCGTAATCTAGTTGTTTATAAGCGGTGTCTTGACAATTTGTGCTATTTCGGTAACCGTACATTGTGGTAATTAGCATTACATTTCTGTTGCTAGGATAGGCTAATTTCTGTTTGGCGTTTTCGCCGTAAAGTGAGCTAGTTCCGGCACCGTAATACCAGTAATACGAATATTGCCCAAGACCATAACTCATGTAACGGTTATACATTCTGTGTTTCAAAATAGGAGAGCTAAGGTTGACAGGTGACAATGAGTCTTGGTAGTTATAACAATTGGCAAGGCTAAATTCAGCGTATGTCTTATACTTGACGTGTGGCTCTAGGAGTAAGTCGCAATCTAGTGAGGTGCCTGAAATGTTTAGGTTAAGTCCCCGATACCAAATAGTAGAAACGGTACCGCACATTAGGTTCTCACCTTGGCCGTCTCCGTTAGCAAAACCATTACAAACGATGCCCGTTCGAATGGAGCTGGTAGAAGAAATAGTTAGCAAATAGGGTCTATTGGTTATAAATGCCGTGTCAAAAGTTAGACTTTTTCTAAGAACGGTAAGAACTCCACCACCGAAAGTAGTATCCAACGTAATGGTTTTCGTTCTAACAGCACTTCCGGTAGGAAGTGAATCTGTGCCTACCTCGTAAATTCTAACGGTTACATCAACCTTGTCGTTGCTGGTAGAAACAACCCAACCGTAAAAAGTGGCACCTGTCACGGCGACACTATCTGGGGCGTCGTAATACTGACCTAAAGCAAAGCCGCTAGAAATAGATATTGCTTGAAACGATGAAGCCTTGTATCTGGCATATTCCAGTGTGTCTTCATCACATGATTTGGGTTGCGCAGCGCTTTTGCTTTTTAGATTGTCAAAAGAAACAGAAGGCTTAGTGAGATTGTCTGTAATGCTAACAGGAATTACTTGAAATTGCGCAAAAGCAGCATATTGGATGATAAAACAAGCAGAGAGGAGTATGGATTTCTTCATAAATGTGTTGATTTTCAAATATAAAAATAAACAGGATAGTTGATATACGGAAACAAAAAAACCTAATCCGCTAAGGATTAGGTTTTTAGATTGGGAGGTCAGAACCGGATTCGAACCGGTGTAGCAGCTTTTGCAGAGCTGAGCCTAGCCACTCGGCCATCTGACCCTTATTAATGAATAGTCATTTTTTAAGGAGTGCAAAGTTAAAATTTATGAAATGTATTCCTAATAATTATTTAGATCATTTTTAAGACTTGAATTTCATCATAAGTACAGGCAAAAATGACTTTTGACAAGAATCTGCAACAACGTATCCATTTTTACTAAAAAAAGATGTTGTTTTGAACTTCAGTTGAAGACAACAGTGGAGCAAATTGAGCATTCTTTTGAGGTTTTTTATAAAAAGCACCAGCCTTCATTGGTTCATTTTGCCACGTATCTTACGCACAGCTCTTCAGATGCCGTTGAAATTGTAAACGATGTATTTGTGACTATCTGGCATAAACGGGATACACTTCAAATTGATGAGAGTCTCAAATCGTATCTTTTTACAGCCGTGAAAAATCGTTGCTTTAACTTTAATCGACAGAAAAAAATAGAAACACTCTCGGTCTTTCCAGATGAAGCCAAAAGTTCATTTACCGCAGATGGACTTCTGTTAGAAAAAGAACAACACTCCAAATTAGCACATATCATGAATAGGTTACCGCCCAAATGCAGACAAATATTTGCCATGAGCAGGATCGACGAACTAACCTATGGTCAAATAGCAGCACTTTTGGATATATCTACCAAGACAGTCGAAGCCCAAATTACTAAGGCCTTAAAAATATGCAGAGAAAACTTAAAACTAAAGTAAGGGTATAGGATGAAAATAGTGTACTACCTAATAACTAATAGACAATTTATGATTTGGGAATCTAACATCTTACTAAAGTTCTTATTTGGAAAATGCACCGAAGAAGAAACCAAAGAAATTAACCTGTGGGTAAACGAGAGCGACTATAATAAACAAACATTAACATACCTTAAAACCACAGTAGCTGCTCAGCTATAATGAATAATACAAGAGAAGATATCATCCTTAACTATCTTATAGGCGCGCTGTCTAAGGACGAAGCACGTGCTTTTGAAAATGAGCTAGAAGTAGACAAGGAAATGAATTCTCTCTATGAAGAATACCGCGAAATATATACATTTACCGGTCAAGTAACCTACGAAACAAGCGAGGTGGATGCCGCGTGGACGGCGTTTCAAACCAAGATAGCACAACCCCAAAAATCCTATAGCCTTAACTGGCTCAAAGTGGCTGCGAGCATTTTATTACTTGCAGCACTAACATTAGGGATGTGGTTTTTTGGCTCAACAGACATTTCACTTACCTCTGGAAAAGTAGTAACCCAAGAGATTTTAACCGATGGGTCTACTATTATATTGAATTCAAACTCTCATATTTTTGCTGAAAAATTCAACAAGAATCATCGCGAACTGAGCTTAGAAGGTGAGGCAATGTTCAAAGTTAACAAAGGTAAAAATAACTTTATAGTGCACACGGCCAATGGGGATATAGAAGTGTATGGCACCGAGTTTAACGTATTTACAGATTCAAAATTAAATTTTACACTAATCGAATTGTACGAAGGCTCTATTGGTTTTAGTTTTAACGATGAAGTTAAGATTTTAAAACCAGGTCAACGACTGGTATTATCCGGTGATTCTTTATCCATCTCTTCATTTAAAACCCCCGTGGGATGGTTAGATATGATCTCATGCCAAGATGCTCCACTTTCTTATGTGATGGGGCAACTCAAACTTTCCTATGATGTTCAGTTTAATGTTAGTCCACGATTATTAAAAGAACGCTATACGTTAAACTTGCCTAAAAATGATTTGTCGGCATGTCTCGCAATACTTAATCAAGTTTCTGGTAAAAATTTCGCATTAATAGAAAATACTATTGTGGTGAAATAACCAATTGCAATTACTTTGCGGTGGTTGCGAATTCTTTCTTACATAACACTTTTTTTTCTTGTTGCTGTTTATGCGGAAGCGCAGTCAGTTCTCGATACCCCCATTGGTGAGTTAGAGTGTAAAGGTAGCCTCTCTAAGTGTCTAGATCTTTTGGCTGGTCAAGCCAATGTGTCGTTTAATTACAAAAACGATGTAATAGACAAAGCAAAATTTCAAATTAAAGTACAAAATACCACTCTTAGAGTCGTACTAGATGAGATACGTGAAAAATGTGAAATTGATTATGCATACAGTAACGCATCAGGAATTACACTTATTCGGCAGCCTAAATTTTATGTGTTAGGATCTGTAGTTCATTCTGCATCCAGTGAGCGACTAACAGGGGTTAATATTACCTATACCGCACAAAGGGTAGCCCTAGAAAGCGATAAAAACGGATTGTTTAGTATCTACACTACGCAAGAGAAACTCGAGGTAATTGCATATCATCCTCTTTTTCAGCTCACTAAAGTGGTGATTAATCCATCTGAGTATAAGTTTATCTATATCAGAATGGTGCCTATCGTCACACTGAATGAAATTGAGGTATACCAACGAGACAGTATAAAACTTCCTTTAAAAAACTTTGACGAACTTAGCCCATCTGAAAAGATAGTACCGACGGTAGGTGGAGAGACCGATGCGCTTAATAATGTGAAACTATTGCCAGGCGTGAGTAATGTTTCATTTGGTAACAGAGGATTGGTGGTGCGTGGAGGTAGTCCTGATCAGAATAGCACCCTGGTTGATGGCGTGCCGGTATATAAGACGTTTCATCTTTTAGGCTTGTTTTCAGTGCTCAATACTAGCAGTATTAATAACATTAAAGTGCATAAAGATGGATTGCCATTGAAGTACAGCAATAGATTAAGCAGCGTTATTGATGTGGGATTAAATAATGGGAATAAACAAAAAACAAGCGCCGAAGCCGATGTAGGAATCCTGTCTAGTGGGTTCAGTATTAATGGACCTATTGTAAAGGATAAATTAAGCTATGCACTAACTTGCCGTCGTACGTATTTTGATCTCTTGAGTCTACCTCTTCAACGATTAGTAGATAATAACTCTGAGGTAAAAAGTACCAACCGTTTGTGGTGCTTTGATGTGATTGGGAAGCTCCATTTTCAGCCAAATTACAAAAACCAATTTAGCTTAATGTCGTATAATGGGGGAGATCAATTGAATTTTGAAACTAGGTTTTTGGTTGACAACGAGAATCAAACGGATGAGCAAACGAAAAGTGGCCTAGGATGGCGTAATAATTTAGTCGGTTTCCAGTGGCATTACATGGCCAACAGCAGAATACAGACACATTTAGAGTTGTCCAGAAGTACCTATAATCTTAATTTCTTAGATCGATATTCACTCAATCAAAAAGACTTGGAATTGCTAAATGAATTGAGCTATAATAATGGTCTTGCAGATAATAGAATAACGATAGATGCGGATATTATTTTGAACAAAAACAATATGCTGCAAGTGGGTACCGGTTTTATTCGTTACGCCTTTGAGCCGTTCAAACAGAATTATACGACGAAAAACTTAGTAAGTTCCTTTGATACACTCTTAACTACCCAGGGTGTTAATGCATCTGAAACTATGATGTATGCCGAGAATAAAACCTACTTTAAAGGGGGGAATGTGATGTATGGCGTAGCTATTAGGTATTTTGATAGCGACACTTTTAATTATCTGAGGTTACAACCTAAGCTTATTCTTACTCAAAATATGAATAGCCGCAACCAACTCAAATTTGGACTTTCGGTCGTAAATCAATTTATACATCAAGCCCCTAACAATAATCTCGGTTTGCCAATTGATATTTGGTTGCCCATATCTGCTCAATTTAAACCCATGACAGTGACCCAATTAAGTAGTAAATACGTGCTGAAAAAAACCACTTTTGAATCATCCGCGGGTATTTTTAGTAAGTATTACGCCAATATGCTGGAGTTTGCCAATGGAGGCCCGCGGCAAGCAGAAGGCAATTTAACCAAGAATTTAGTAAGTGGTGTAGGTAGAGCCTATGGATTAGAGTTAGCTTCTAAGTACAGTAAATCAGATTATAGCATTTACACGGCATATACATTCTGCAGGAGTTTACTCACGGTAGAGGGAATTAACGATAACATGGCTTATTTTTCGCGGTATGACAGGCCTCATGAAGTTAATCTGTTGGCTGAACACAAATTAAATGAAACTGATAAACTATTGGTTTCATTTTCCTATGCGAGTGGTAATCCCATAACCATACCCAGTAGTCGCTATGTGGCATTAGTTAACGGTGAACAGGTAATTATAGAGGAGTTTGAAAAAGTTAATAATTTCAGACTTCCAAGTACACACCACCTGGATATATCCTATGTGCACACCAGATCCTACGCTAAATTTAGGTCTACGCTAATTCTTGGCATTTATAATATCTATAATCAGCATAATCCATTTATGGTGTATTTGGGTATTAATAAAAATGACGAGCCCAGTTTAAAATCTAGATCCTATTTGCCAATCACGCCCATGTTTAAGTATACGCTCTCACTATGAAATTAGTATTTTATTTATTTTTGGGCCTTACCCTGGCCAGTTGTGAAAAGGAGCTAAGTATAGGCAAGACTCAGTTTGATAAAAAATTAGTGCTTAATTGCAGCATAGCAAAAGATAGTCTTATAGAAGGGAATCTTAGTGAATCCGTGGGTGTTCTCTCGGTTCCTTCCCTCAACACCTTATCGGGGAATATAACGATTAAGCTCAAAAGAAATGGCTTAGTGTTGTATAATGATGTGGTTAGGCTGGATAGTGGACGTTTCTCATTGCCCTACATTGCAAAGGCAAATAGTGAGTACGAAATACAGGTTGCGTATAGCGATTTTCCTACCATCAAAGCAAAAGATCTTGTGCCCGCCAATAGCTTGGTGGTGGACCTAGACACGCTTACAGAGCAAAGTGGATCGTTTAGATTGAAATTTAGCCTAAAAGACCCTCCGGGATCCCATAAATATTTATTGCAATTATCATCACAAGGTAAGCAAATCGTAAACAATGATTCCTTGAGCACTCGTATTTCTATTGATTTTACTTCAAGTGACAAGGTTTTTCTATCCAGTCTACGTACCGTTATCTTAGATGATAGTTATTCTCTTTTTGATGATGCTCTATTTGAAGGACAAAAACAAGATTTTGAATTAGTGATTCCCAAAGATCAGTTTACCTCAAAATCTTTTGTACCTGAGCGTATGGTACTTCGCATCAGTTGTATCTCAGAAAATATGTTTGCTTATTATAAAAGTATTTTGGAGAATACCCATATTTATGGAGGCCCACTAGCTACTGGTTTTGGTCAATTTACCAACGTAGATCAAGGCTTAGGTATATTTAGTTTTTATACCTTTACGCAAAAGGAAATTCTAATTCGCTAGTAATGTATTTCGTTAAACGTGATGCCAAATTCTTCTAGCTCCTCTAAAATTGGGAGATAGATATCTTTTGTAGTGGGTAGGATACAACCTTTAGCAGCAATTTTATTTTCAAGGATTAGTTTACACGCAATTGCTAGGGGTAAACCAACCGTTTTGGCCATAGCAGTGTGCAAACGATCTTCACCTTCTATTACAAGACTACTTTCAGCACACATGGTATGTTGATTTTTTTCGTAGCTTACTTTATGCCACATCACAATCATATCTCGATCGGTATCTTTCATACTCCACTTCTTTTTCAAAATATGTTCTAGGATTTGTGCA
>CAMDCQ010000107.1 GCA_945890595.1 Chitinophaga pinensis | reverse complement strand
ATGTGCTTATGATTACCTTTTTGTAGGACTCGGTGCAGCGAACAGTTTGTTGATTTTAAGCCTTTATAAAAATGGATTGTTGGATGGTACAACTATAGCCATTATTGACCCAAGTTCTAAATTTACCGACGATCGAACCTTCTGTTTTTGGGCTACACACGAAGAACTTATTGCCTTAAATCTTGAAGAATTAGTTAGTGCTAGTTGGGATCATATAGAGATCGCCGGTATTACCAAACAAAATATACATCCTTTAAAATATTATCATATTAGAGGCGTAGATTTATCTAACAAAACCAAAGAAGTCCTAAGCCTTAATGAGGTCACTTTTTATCCTAATTCTATAGGCAGTGTTGAAAAGACGCCTACCGGAGATTTTGCTATTTCTACTGGAGACTCCTTAATACACAGCGCTAAAGTTTTTGATAGCAGACCTCCCGTATTTTTAAAATCACAACAAAATCATAGTCACATATATCAGTCATTTTTCGGTTGGAAAATCAAGACTTCTAAAAAGGTGTTTGATACCAGTTCGATGGTAATGATGGATTTTAAAATTCCTCAAAGAAACTCTACTCAGTTTATTTATATTCTTCCTTTTGAGGAAGATTTGGCACTGGTAGAGCTCACTAGATTTGGTGAGAATAAGTTATCCGAAGAAGAATCTATTCCCGTTTTACAACAGTATGTAGAAGATCTGGGGAGTGATTTTGAAATCATGGAACGTGAAGTGGGCATAATTCCGATGGCTTCTGGAAAAATAGAAGTTACTGATTTTGGGCATAATTGGGTACCTATGGGAACACGAGCAAACTTGTTAAAGTGTTCTACAGGTTATGCATTTCATGCGATGGCTGAAGATGCTATAGTGCAAATGGAAGCAATAAAAGCGAATCAAATATCGGTTAGGAAGTCAAGGAAGCTTAGGTTTTTATTTTATGATAGACTGCTTTTAAAATTACTAAGCAGAACAGCTGAACAAGGAAAAAATATTTTTGAAACGCTTTTCAAAAATGTACCTACCGCAAACGTTCTAAAGTTTATGCGAGAAAAAACAAAATTCACAGAAGAACTAGTGATTTTCTCGAAGTTACCTAAGAGAATATTTATTGCGGCTGCCATTAAGGATGTCGTGCATGAAATCTTTCGATTACCTATCATAGCGTTACCTATTGCGTTTACAGTTATTACAATTCTATTTTCTAGATATAACATAGAATTCATTTCTTGGGGTGTCATAGGATTAGGATTTTTAACCATTGGATTAGCTCACGGAGCTCTGGATCATCTTACTTCAGAGAAAATAGTAAACAGCAAACAACTTTTCTATTTTATTATCGGATACTTATCCAAAGCGGCACTTTTTGCTTTGGTGTGGTGGTTATCTTCAGATACAGGTTTAGTTATTTTTATTCTCTTTTCTGCATGGCATTTCGGACAAGCAGATTTTAAAGAGTGGGGATTTAAAGAGGGTTTGTCTTCTTTTTTTTGGGGACTTGTAGTATTGATGATGATTCTATTTTTTCATAGGGAAGAATTTATAAATATCCTTCAACAAATTCCAAATCTATCGTATTTAAACCCCTCTAAAATGCCGGAAAAACTATTTTTAGGGCTTCAAATAGTAACAGTTGCAGGTGGTCTTTTTCTAGCTTTACTTCATAAATCCAAACATATCTTACTGACGATAGTTTATTTAGTGATGGCAAGCATGTTGCCGTTGTTGATGGCATTTGGAATCTATTTTGTTGGTCAGCACAGCAGAAACGGTTGGAAACACCTCACGATAGGGCTGAAAAAAAGTTCGTCTACCATGTGGGTAAACTCGCTTCCATTTACCTTAGGCGGCGCGTTTATTATTTTCTATTTCTTGTGGTATGCATCTGAAAATTACATTGGATTATTCTTTATAATTCTTTCATGCCTAAGTTTACCACATGTGTTTAGCATGCACAATTTTTACAAATTATTCTCAAGCAAGAAATAATATACCACCATTTGATATTTTAACGTGTAAAGTGAAACGGCGAGAGAGCCTAAGCGTATATTTTAGCAGTATAGTCGCTTTATCAATAGGGCTAATACGAAATACTAGTGAGTCCCTTTTAGTTCAAAAATACCAAATCTACTAACACCCCATTTAGCTAAGCGGTATTGTATCGAAACTAAGATTACCCCAAGTCCATAGATAGAACTTCTTTTTAGATTAATCGAACTAGCGTCATCGAAGTATTTGGTAGGGCAGGTGACTTCACCAATTTCAAAACCCGCAAAAAATACCTGTGCAGTCATCTGATTGTCGAAAACAAAATCATCAGAGTTTTTTTCAATATCGATTTTGTCAAATATTTTAGTGTCAAATGCACGGTAACCTGTATGATATTCGCTTAACTTTTGGTTGATGACAATATTTTGAAACAGAGTCAGAATTCTATTGGCCACGTACTTATACCAAGGCATACCACCTTTAAGTGCTCCCTTGCCTAAAATTCGGCTGGCATATACCGCGGGGAATACTCCATTTGCAATGATACTGCACATACTTTTTACGAGTAACGGTGTATATTGATAGTCGGGGTGCACCATAATGACGATATCTGCGCCTATTTCTACAGCCTTGTTATAACAGCTTTTTTGATTGCCACCATAACCCCTGTTTTGGTCGTGAATGATAACATGGTTAACGCCAATTCTGTTGGCTAATGCCGCAGTATCATCTTTACTTGCGTCATCCACCAGTATGGTTTCGTCTACTATGTCAAAAGGTAGCTCGTTGTATGTTTTTTCTAATGTTTTAGCTGCATTATAGGCAGGAAATACAACTACTACTTTTTTGCCATCTATCATAATAAGAAAAGTAAAAAGTAAGCTGACGCTCCAGCAAAATAACCAAATATAGCGAGCCAGCTTATTTTTTTAAGATACCACATGAAGTCTATTTTTTCAAGTCCCATAGCAGCAACACCCGCTGCAGAACCTATAATTAAAGTGCTACCTCCTGTACCAGCACAATACGCAAGTAATTTCCAGAAGTTGCCATTAGCTGCGAACTCTCCCATTGGAGCAATATCATACATGCCTTGAGCAGCAGCAACAAGTGGAACATTGTCAACAATACTACTAAGTAATCCAATGACGATGTTAATCGAGAAAATATTGCCAGAAAACGCTTTATCTAGTGCGCCCGCAATAGTACGTAGATGTCCAAACTCTTGCAATGCAGCAACAGCAAGCAAAATACCTAAGAAGAACAAAACGCTGGCAACATCTATTTTTTGCAATACACTAATTACAGAAAGAGACTCTTTATCTTCTTTACTTTTGCCTTTATGCATTAGTTCAGTTATAGCCCAGATAATACCTAGACTAAGCATCATTCCCATAAATGGTGGTAAATGCGTTAGGGTTTTGAAAATAGGTACAAAAATTAATCCTGCAATACCTAACACGAATACCAGTATACGCTCGTTATCAGAGGTTGAATTTAGACTATGATTAGAACTTTCTAGAGTTTGTGGTCTTTCTACGTTTCCTCTAAACGTAAAACTTAAGATAGTAACAGGTACTAAGAGTGAAATAAAGCTAGGAATAAAAAGTTCTGTCATAAGACTGGGAACATTAGGAAGTTGACCTTTTATCCAAAGCATGGTAGTAGTAACGTCCCCAATAGGAGACCAAGCGCCACCCGCATTAGCAGCCAACACAACAATACCTACAAAGATCCATCGGGTTTCTTTGTCTTTTACGAGCTTACGAAGCAAGGAAATCATCACTATGGTGGTAGTAAGATTATCTAGTGCTGAAGATAAGAAGAATGTAAGTATCGCGATTATCCAAAGTAGCTTGGTTTTATCCGTAGTTTTGATTCGGTCTGTAATCACTGAAAAACCTTCATGCGCATCCACAAGTTCTACGATGGTCATTGCACCCATTAAGAAAAACAAGATGTTAGCAATGTCAAACAAATGGTGATAGAGTCCTCCATTTCCATCGGCGCCATGCTCGATGATATGCACTGCGTCATGCCCACCGTTAAGTGAGAATACGTAAATAGTCCAGCATAGCATACCTGTGATGAGTGCGCTCGCGGCTTTATCTATCTTAAGTGGGTGTTCAAACGCTATGGCAGCGTATCCCAATACAAAAACGACGATAATTAGTATTGACATTATTTTCTATTTCTGCGCGCAAATAAAAGTGTTTTTAGTCGCTAACATTTGAAAAATTAGGAAAATCTTGAATTACCTCAACTATCTTGTTTTCTCTCTTAATAATATAATGAACGATACCATTCGTCAAGACTAAGTAAGGCACATCTTCTAATTGGATGTACGTGGCGATTTGATTGAGTGTTTGCTCATCTATTGCCACACTGGGTGCTTTGCACTCTACCAATATCCAGGGATTGCCATCTTTGTTGTAATAAACAATATCATATCTTTTTTTAGACAGGGGCAATGTACGCTCTACGCTGAGTCGATTAGCCGAAAATCCATTCTTAATTAATTGATGAATAGTGTGCTGCCTAACCCACTCCTCCGGCGTTAGTCTTATAAACTTTTTGCGTACCACATCGAATATGTAGTTTTTATTATTTTCAGATTTTACTTGAAAGTTAAAATTATCGAACTTTAATTGCACTACTTAATTTATCAGGTGGCCAAAGGTAGTAGTTCATATAACGATTTTACAAGTCTAATGCAGCAATTAGACCAAAAACAGATAGCGCCTGTGTATTTGCTGCATGGCGAAGAGTACCATTTTTTAGAAATGCTACTGGATAAAATAGAGTCGGTAGTGCTAGATAATAGCACAGCCAGTTTTAATCATCATCTTTTTTACGGCAAAGAGACCTCGGTGAACGACATTATAAATGTTTGCAGAAGATTTCCGATGATGGCAGATCGCCAATTAGTTGTTTACAAAGAATCACAGTATTGTACTACCCCAGATCATATTGTAGCCTATTTGGAAAATCCGGCACCTACTACCGTTTTAGTGTGGTATCATCCAGGGAAAACCCTGCCAATGAATCGCAAGCCTGGAACTAGCTTTAAAAAATCGGCAACTATTTTTACGGCGGATCCTATTGCTGAAAGCGAAATACTTAAGGTTATAAATACCTACGTTTCAAAACAAGGGTATGATATAGAACCAAAACCCCTGCAATTATTGGTTGAAAATAGTGGTGCAAAATTTTCAGTTATTGTTAAAGAGTTGGATAAAGTATTTAGTAATGTTGAAAAAGGTAGTAAAATAAGAGAAGAGCACATTGAAAAATATGTAGGAATAAATAAGGAGTACAACATATTTTCACTACAAAAAGCCTTAGCCCAAAAACAAAAGGCAAAAACTATTGAAATGCTCAATTATTTCACTGCTAATATTAAAAATAATCCAGTGGTTATGATGAATGGTGCACTTTTCAATTACTTTAGAAAAGTGGCTATTATGCAAAGTATGTCACGAAGCACGGAAAAAGAAATTATGAGTGCCATCGGAATTCCTTTTTTTGCTATTGGTGAGTTTAGGCAAGCCGCAGCTAATTACAGCGGTAAAAAAATAGTAAAAGTGATAGAAGCAATAAATGACTGCGATTTAAAGATTAAAGGAATCAAAGAAAATACAGGTGATGACGCCAGTATTTTTGAAGAAACAATTCTTAAAATATTAAGTCTTTAGGTAATAATTGCACTGTCATGTGCATCTTTTCATAAAGATTTATTTATTTTCACGGCCTCAAATAATAACAAACAAATGAAAAAAACAGTACTTACCCTCTTATTATCATCACCATTTTGGCTTTTTGGTCAATCTATTAAGGATTTTAAAGTTAATAATCCTGAGGCTTCCAAAGCTGTGATGCCTACGAAAGCAATTGAAGCACAAGGACCAATAGGACCTATTAGCGCCAAGAGTGCAGATGCGCCTAAAAGTAAAAAAACCGTTAACTATAACTTTATTGAATTAGGAACGACGTATTATGATTTACAAACTAATTCAAGTCCTGGAAGAAGAGTGATGTTAAATTCAGATGGCAGTGTTTCGGCTGTTTGGACTACGAGCCCTAACGTTACTTCTGGATATCCAGACAGAGGGTCAGGTTATAATTATTCTGATGGAACAAACTTTTTGCCAAGCAGAGGTCAAAAATTAGAAAGCACTGGTAGATCTGGATGGCCTAATATTATGTTATTAGACAATGGTACAGAAGGAGTGTTATCGCACGAATCAACTGTGGGAGGATTCTTGTTTTCTAAAAATTCGTCAAAAGGAAGTACCGCATTTACTACTAGTGCACCGATCTTAGATGACGTTTCTGTTCTTAACGTGGACAGAGTGCCTATCTGGGGTAGAAGTGTTGCTACCAATGGTAAAATACATTTAATTGCAAATTATACTTCGAACGTTGCGGGTAATATTCCTGATGTAGTTAGAAATGGAATTACAAACCCAACAACCTACAGTAGAATAAATCAAGCAGATGGTTCGGTAGAAGTATCTCATATTTTATTACCTGGTTACGACAGTACTTTATATGACAATGGTGGTGGCGATAATTATGCTATGGATGCAAGAGGAGATGTTATAGCTATATTGATTGGTGGTCTTGGAGATCCTGTTTCTTTATGGAAATCTACCGATAACGGACAAAATTGGACCTACACTGACGTGGATAAAATTGCATACAAAGGCGTTAGAAGAGATGCAGAAATGATTATTTCTGGTGATACGGTATTCACCAATGATGGTTCTTTGGATGTTATGGTAGACGCTAATGGTAAAGTGCACGCCTTTTATGGACGTGGTAGAATAGTAGGTGGTATCTCTGATGCTGGTGATTCTACGTATTTCTTTTTCCCAGCTCAGACTGCATTAATGCATTGGGCAGAAGGAGACGCTGCACCAGCAATTTGCGGCGGTATGATTGATTTCGACGGTGACGGAACATTAACTATTTCAACTGAAAGTTTCAGTTCACTGGATGCAAACGGTAATCTAACGGGTACTCTAAGCTCAGCAACAAGAACGGGTGCAACTTCTTTAGTTACTATGCCTTCAGCTAGTGCAGACGCAAATGGTAATTTATACGTAGTTTATTCTGCACCTACTGAACTTGACTTGCATTTCTTGAATGCAAACTTCAGAGATATTTTAGTTTCTTATTCTAAAGATGGCGGAGTAACTTGGGAAGGCCCTCAAAATTTAACACAAGCTCGCCAAATGGAAGATAATTTTCCTTGTGTTGCAAAAGCATCAAATGACTACTTACACCTTATATGGCAACAAGATTTAACTCCTGGAACAAACTTGCAGAATCATTCTATAAGTGCAGGAACTCACCCAGCAGAGGAAAACAAAATGATGTATGCCGCAATTCCTGTTTCGGATATATTGAATGACGTTATTGGTAAAAATACAGCTAGTACCCAAAACGCTCCTACTAAATCAGAGGTATTTGTAGTAAGTCAAAATCAACCTAATCCATTCACTGAGACTTCTGATGTTATCATCTACTTAAGAGAAGGCGGCGCGTTAAGTATTACGGTTACTGATATTTTGGGTAATGTAATCAATCAAGGCGATCTTGGTCTACTAGGTGCTGGTAATCACACTATATCTATAGATGCAAAAGGTCTTACTTCAGGTGTTTATTTTTACACACTAAGCACTAAAGATCATAGTGTTACTAAGAAAATGCAAGTGAACTAATTTATAAATTAGATTAACGACAAAATTTAAAAATGTGATCACCTATGGTGGTCACATTTTTTTTAAAAAATAATTGATGAAATCTAAAATAATATTTACATTTGCAGCCCTTTAGGAAAAGGATTAAGCGGGCGTGGTGAAATTGGTAGACACGCTAGACTTAGGATCTAGTGCCTCGCGGTGTGAAGGTTCGAGTCCTTTCGCCCGCACTGAGTAAATCAAAACAAAGCCCTGGTCCAACAGGGTTTTGTTTTTTATACTTAATTCGTTTTCCGGGAGGTTCAA
>CAMDCQ010000106.1 GCA_945890595.1 Chitinophaga pinensis | reverse complement strand
CTTTTTTAGCGTCCACAAAAAGTCCAGCAGCTTTGCTTAGTACAAAATAACCATGAGCTACACGACCTTCAAAAGTGGTCCCTTCAAGAGAGGTTTCATCCATGTGCGCGTAAAAATTATCTCCACTCACATTGGCAAAGTTTACGATGTCTGCCACGGTAATAGTATGCTTAGCGGTAATTACCGTATCACCAATTTCTAGATCTTCAAAATACTTGCGGAACGGATGTACATCTGTTTCTTTATAAAATCCACCATACTGATAACGTTGGGTTATTTCGGTAAGCATGCTGGGGTGTCCTTGTAAAGCGGTTCGTTGTAAGTAGTGCTTTATACTGCCTATTCCGCCTAGCTCTTCTCCTCCTCCAGCTCTTCCGGGTCCACCGTGCATAAGCTGTGGCATCGGAGATCCGTGACCGGTGCTTTCTGGTGCCGATGCTTCGTTCAATATTAAAATCCTTCCGTGATAAGAAGCGGCTTCAATGGCATATTCTGTAGCTATATTTACATCGGAAGTTGCGATAGTGCTTACCAAAGATCCTTTTCCCATTTTAGCCAAGGTAATCGCTTCTTCAATACCATTATAAGGCATAAGCGTACTTACAGGCCCAAAGCATTCAATATCATGACTGTCAGTGTTGATAAGTGGGTTTTCATTCAGCATAAGAATAGGTGGCAGGAAAAATCCTTTGTTGGCATCTGCACCTATTACTTCAAATTTTTCTAAGTCACCAAAAACAATGGGTGTTTTTTGGGACATTTCCAAAACACGGTTCCGTACAACGTCTACTTGAGATTTATTGACAATAGCACCCATGCGAACTGTTTCATTAGCAGGGTCACCAATGGTTGTTTGCGCTAAACTTTTTCCGAGTGCAATTTGCACATCTTCCAAGTAGTTTTCAGGAACCATTATGCGGCGAATAGCAGTACATTTTTGACCCGCTTTGGTGGTCATTTCCCGACGCACTTCTTTAATGAAAATATCAAAGTTTGCGGTGCCTGGAGCAGAATCTTCCCCAAGAATGGCTGCGTTCAAACTATCAGCTTCCATGTTAAATGGAATGGAATTTTGAATGATATGAGGTAGGCTTTTTAACATTCTACCTGTTGTAGCTGAACCGGTAAACGTAACTAAATCTTGTGATCCCAATGTGTCGAGAATCCCATGTCCTTTGCCACAATCCAGTTGGATTGCGCCTTCGGGTACTATGCCACTAGCTATAATGTCTTCTACCATGGCTTGTGTTAGGTAGGAAGTAATTTCAGAAGGTTTTACAATAGCTGGAACGCCGGCTATTAGATTGGCGCTTAGCTTTTCGAGCATACCCCATATGGGGAAGTTAAATGCATTTATATGAACCACTACACCTTGCTTGGGGCTCATAATATGCTGACCCACAAACGTGTTATTCTTACTTATTTTGGCGGTATCTCCGTCTACGTAAAACCGTTGATTACCTAATTGACGTCGAAGACTTGCATAGGTAAAAAGGGTCCCAATTCCGCCGTCTATATCTACCCAGCTATCGCTTTTGGTAGCTCCAGAAAGGTAGCTAATTTGGTAGTACTTCTTTTTAAGACTATCTAAGTGTAAGGCTAATTTTTTAAGCATAAAACCACGCTCATAAAAGGTCATAGACCGAAGTGCTTTGCCGCCTATCCTGCGTGCATAGTCTGTCATAGCCTCATAATCTAATCCTTCACTGCTGGCAGTACTGATAAGATCTCCAGTTATGGCATTGTATTGTTCAAATCCATCGCCTTTGTGTTCTACCCAACGTCCTTCGGCGTAGTTTTTTAGTTTCATAAAAATAAAATTTAGTACTCGACAAAGTTACACAAATCAAGCATTCACCACATTACCCACAATACTATCTGTCTCTAATCTAAATTTCTTAACCTTGCACCATGTCTTATAAACTGTTGTGTACTGATATAGATGGCACACTGCTCAATGCCGAAAGAGAACTAGCTGCGGAAACCATTTCAGAGTTTAAACGAATAAAAGATACCTGTCAAATTATTTTAGCATCGTCTCGTATGCCAATGGCTATGAGGCATTTACAAGCAGAAGTAGATATTTTACATTTACCCATGATTGCGTATAATGGCGGCTTAGTGCTAGACGGAGACCAAGTCCTAAGCAGCACAGAAGTTAGTTTAAACGATGTAAGAAAAATTGTAGAGCTTAGCAAAAACACCGAGATTCATATTAGTATTTACCACCACGATGAGTGGTTTGTGCCTGCTATGGATTATTGGGCAAATAGGGAAGCTAACAACACCAAGGTAGTTCCTGTTGTGCAGTCGCTGGAGGATACCTTATCCAATTACGCACAGACAAATAAAGGTGCGCACAAAGTAATGTGCATGGGTCCGGCGGAGGAAATAGCTGTTTTATATGCTGGTTTAATAGAAGATTTGAATGATGATTTACATGTCTATAAGTCTAAGGATACATATTTAGAAATTGCGAGCAAAAAGATTTCTAAAAAGTCAGCTATTGCAACCCTCTTAGCGCATAAATACAAAGACCTAGATTGGGAGCATATCATCGCCTTTGGAGATAATTATAACGATATGGAAATGCTGGAAGCCGTGGGAATGGGAGTAGCAGTGGGCAATGCCAAAGAAGAAGTTTTGGCCTTAGCCAATTATATTACGGCTTCTAACAAGGAGCACGGAGTAGCGCTTGCCGTTAAAAAGCATTTTATAAGTTGATACAGCTCAACACAGCGTGTATTAAAAAATGTAGATTTGCAACATCTTTAGAATCAAAAAAAATGAATACAAACACCTTCGATCTTCCTAAAATATACGATGAAGCGCAAGATTTTATGCCTCTTTTAGGGACAGACTATATTGAGCTTTATGTAAGTAACAGTAAACAAGCTGCTCACTTTTACAAGACGGCTTTTGGTTTTCAAGATTTAGCGTACGCAGGTCTTGAAACCGGTTTAACAGACAGAGAAAGTTATGTCGTGGTGCAAGATAAAATTAAGCTGGTGTTAACCTCACCCTTAAAAAGCGGAACGGATATAGGGAAGCATATTGAAGCTCACGGAGACGGGGTAAAGGTGGTTGCGCTATGGGTTCCTGATGCAACACATGCGTACAAGGAGGCTATAAAAAGAGGTGCAAAACATTATATGGCTCCTGAAACGGAAGAAGATAAATACGGTAAAGTAGTTCGCTCTGGCATTTATACGTATGGCGAAACAGTTCATATTTTTGTGGAAAGAAGTGAATATAGTGGGGTTTTCTTGCCAGGATTTAGAACCTGGAGATCTTCCTATCATCCTGCTCACGTAGGGTTACAGTTTGTAGATCACATGGTGGGTAATGTAGAATTAGGTGAAATGATGACCTGGTGTAATTTTTACAGAGATGTACTCGGTTTTGCTCAAATAGTATCCTTTGATGATAAAGATATTTCTACCGAGTACACTGCCTTAATGAGTAAGGTGATGAGTAACGGAAATGGTAGAATAAAATTCCCTATTAATGAGCCAGCAGACGGTAAAAAGAAATCACAAATTGAAGAGTATTTAGATTTTTATGAAGGCCCTGGTGTGCAGCATATTGCCGTCGCTACGGATGATATTATAGGTACGGTGAGAGAATTAATCTCACGCGGGATTGAATTTTTACGCGTACCAGATACCTACTACGATGTGGTACTAGACAGAGTGGGGCATATAGACGAAGACATAGCGCCATTAAGAGAACTGGGTATTCTAGTAGACAGAGATGACGAAGGGTATTTACTTCAAATATTTACCAAGCCAATAGAACCTCGTCCAACGTTGTTTTTTGAGATAATACAGCGCAAAGGAGCTACTTCATTCGGTAAAGGAAATTTCCAAGCTCTATTTGAAGCCATAGAACGTGAGCAAGAGTTAAGAGGTACGTTATAATTGGATAGCACTAAAAAAATATAATTTGTAAAATGGCTGAAAGAACTCTTTCGGCCATTTTTATTAACCATAAGAAATGAATAAAGAAATACAAGAAGCTGCGGGAATGTTGTGGGAAGCGCACAACCAAAAAAGCACCATACCTCCTGTTAGAGAATTGATTGGTACAGAAGATTTAAATGCGGCTTATGCGGTACAAGAAATAAATATAAATCGTAGAATAGCAAATGGCGAAGTCGTAATAGGCAAAAAAATAGGCTTAACCTCCTTTGCCGTTCAAGAACAATTAGGAGTAGATCAACCCGATTATGGCATTTTGTTTAATACCATGGAGGTTAAGAACCATCAATTGGCTTTTTCTGAATTGGTGCAACCCAAAGCAGAAGCAGAAATAGCATTTGTGATGGCAGAAGATTTGGATGGCGACATCAATATTAGTGATCTTATAGATGCCATAGAATATGCTACGGTAAGCATAGAAATAGTGGGGAGTAGAGTGGCCGATTGGAACATTAAAATTACAGACACCATTGCAGATAATGCGAGTGCAAGCCACTACATTTTAGGAACCTCTAAGGTAAGTTTGGATGATATTGATTTGGTAAATTGCCAGATGTCATTGACCAAAAATGGGACAATAGCATCACAAGGAAGCGGGAAAGCATGTATGGACAATCCGCTTAATGCTGCTTTATGGCTAGCGCAAAAAATGGTAGAACAGGGCAATCCGTTAAAAAAAGGAGACATCTTGTTGTCAGGAGCGTTAGGGCCGATGGTGGTTATCGAAAAAGGAGATGAATTTGTGGCAAGTGTGGAAGGATTAGGAGAAGTAAGATTAGAGATAATTTAAGAGAGTTTTAACGTTGAAAAAAGTAGCAATAATAGGTAGCGGCAACATTGGGACAGACCTAATGATTAAGATAATGCGTACATCCAAAGTGCTTGAAATGGCTTGTTTTGTTGGAATTGATGCCGAATCTGACGGGTTAGCACGTGCCAAACGAATGGGCGTGGAAATATGCAGCACAGGGATTGACGGCTTACTGGAAATGCCGATATGGAATGACATTGAAGTAATTTTTGATGCGACAAGTGCGAAGGCACATCTCTATAATTTTGATAAAATAAAGGCCTTCCCGAACAAGAAAGTAGTAGATCTGACTCCGGCGGCGATAGGTCCTTACATGGTACCTGCTGTATCGTTTGATGCCGAATTGAGTAAAAAACTAAATTTAGCTGTAAACCTAGATTCAGGTGTAAACTTTAATATGGTTACCTGCGGTGGTCAAGCTACGATTCCTATTGTAGCAGCGGTGAGTAGAGTGGCAAAAGTGCATTACGGCGAAATTGTCGCAAGTATTGCGAGTAAATCTGCAGGACCCGGTACACGCGCCAATATTGATGAGTTTACAGAAACAACCTCAGAAGCCATAGAAAAAGTAGGAGGCGCCACCAAAGGTAAAGCGATCATTATTTTGAATCCGGCAGAACCACCGTTGGTTATGCGTGATACCGTGTTTACGCTTAGCGAGCAGGCAGATAGAGAAATGATTAGAAAAAGCATCCACGAAATGGTGGCAGAAGTACAAAAATATGTTCCCGGTTACACGCTTCACCAAGAGGTACAATTTGATGATATACCCGAAGATAAACCGGTCTTTATTGAAGGAGTAGGTCTTAAAAGTGGACTCAAAACAACAGTCTTACTGCAAGTTATAGGCGCAGGCCATTACTTACCAGCCTACGCAGGAAATTTAGATATTATGACCAGCGCCGCATTAGCGGTGGGAGAGAAAATAGTAGGTGTGACGAAATAATAGGAAGTTCAAATAGTTAAGATTTTATGCATAAAATGTACATACAAGACGTAACCCTGAGAGATGGCATGCACGCCATACGTCATCAATACGATAAAAAACAACTGAAAGAGCTTGCCATATCGCTTGACAAAGCAGGAGTCGATGCGATAGAAATAGCGCACGGAGATGGCTTAAGCGGTGGGAGTTTTAATTACGGATTTGGGGCACATACAGATTGGGAATGGTTGGAAGGTGTAGCTGAGGAGTTAAACCATGCCGTTCTTACTACCTTACTTTTACCGGGCATTGGGACTATTGAAGATCTAAAAAAAGCACATGCACTAGGGGTAAAATCAGTTCGTATTGCAACCCACTGTACAGAAGCCGATGTCAGTAAACAGCATATAGAAGCCGCCAAAAAACTAGGAATGGATGTAGGTTGATTTTTGATGATGGCACACATGAATGAGCCAGCAAAACTTGCTCAGCAAGCCAAACTTATGGAAAGTTACGGAGCAGACTGTGTGTATGTAACGGATAGTGCGGGGGCCTTGCTTATGGATGATGTAGCTGAGAGAATGAATGCTTTTAAAGATGTGCTAGATAGTAAGACCGAAATTGGGATACATTGTCATCATAACCTAAGTTTAGGAGTAGCCAATACTATAGTAGCTATGCAACACGGTGCTACGAGATTAGACGCGTCACTTGCAGGAATGGGAGCGGGGGCAGGTAATTGTCCGTTGGAAGTGTTGGTTGCAGTACTCAATAGAATGGGCGTAGAGCATAATTCAGATTTATATCGATTGATGGGTTTGGCGGATGATGTTATTCGTCCATTACAAGACCGTCCCGTTCGTGTGGATAGAGAGACACTTAGCTTGGGTTATGCAGGAGTTTATTCTAGTTTCTTACTTCACAGCGAGCGTGCTGCACATAAATACGGTTTAAATACAGCCGATATTCTAAAAGAATTGGGCAAGCGTAAAATGGTAGGCGGGCAAGAAGACATGATAGTGGATGTCGCTTTGGATATGCTAAAAGGGAATTAATTAAACTTCGTACTCCTTATTAAACTGCCAGGCAGATTTTAAATCTGAAATACTTAATTCGCTTTAGAAAAGTATAATGAATCAGTTTAGCGGGTCAATTTTCAATTTTCCCGAATGTTTCA
This sequence comes from Chitinophaga pinensis, assembly GCA_945890595.1. Classification (GTDB taxonomy): domain Bacteria; phylum Bacteroidota; class Bacteroidia; order NS11-12g; family UBA9320; genus UBA9320. The sequence goes on along the minus strand of CAMDCQ010000106.1, from coordinate 1,114 downwards.
CAGACTCTAAAATTTATAAAATGCTTATTTATAAGGTTTTAATATTGTGCAAAAAATCTTTACTTTTGTCCAAACTAAACCATTAAAATATATGGAAGAAACAGAATTACTACCAAGAGAAGAATCTAAAACTAAAAAAGGTCCTTTATTCATTTTTATTTTTTTATTCTTAGGGTCGCTTGCTTTTAGTGGGTATCTATTTTTAAAGTATACCGAAAATGCCAAAAAAATCGCAAGTCAAAATGAAGAACTTTCATTAGCGTATGAGGTACTAAACCTAAATGCAGATTCATTAAGGAATGCATTAGATTTTGCGAAGCAAGAGTTGGATGCGCGAATGACCGAGCTTGCTAGTCAAGGTAATTTAAATAGTGAATTGAGATCCCAACTCGAGGCTAAAAAGATATCATTAGATGCGGCATATACGCGAATCAAAAATTTAATCACAGGGGAAGAGAAAGGTGGTATTGCTTCTGGAGCTGAACCTAAAAATCTTTTGGAAGCAAAACGAGAAATAGCTAAACTGACCAAAAGTAATAATGCTTATATGAGCCAAATTGAAGGACTTCAAAAAGAGTATGAAATGTCTAAAGTTAAGTCAGCTGAATATTCTAACCTAGCTTCTGCATTAAAAGTAGGTAATGATAGCCTGATCGTTGTAAATGATTCATTATCTAAGAAACTGAAAGGGTCAGGAAGCTTTAAGATAGGTAATCTGAATGTAGAGCCTATACGAACTAGAAATGGTAAAGTGGCTGTGGAAGATCATGCAGCCAAAGTTGAGCAAATTAAAGTATACTTCAAAGTACTCATTTCAGAATATGCTAAGGAAGAAGTTAGAAACATTAGAGTAAGAATTATAACTCCAAGTGGCGCTGTTTTGAGTGAAGAAACAAAAAATTTGATGGATTCTGATAAGGTAAACACTATCGTAGAATCTATAATGTATGATGGCACCGAAAAAGCGGTAAGTCTTTACTATCATCAACAAGGTAAATACGCCAAAGGAGAATATGACGTAGAAATTTTTGATGGTACAACCCTATTAGGGATTTATTCCTTCATCTTAATCTAAAAAACACTTCGCATAGTTTGTGTAAAAATCCAGTCGTTT
>CAMDCQ010000105.1 GCA_945890595.1 Chitinophaga pinensis | reverse complement strand
TAATTTCTGCTGTTATTCCTATTTTTTTGATGGCATCAAAACGTTCTTGATCGGTATAACAATAAAAGGTTTCTTTTTTATTTCGAACTCTAAAAAGGGGTGTTTCTAGGATATATACATGCCCCTTTCGTACTAAATCTGGGAAAAATTGCAAGAAAAAGGTAAGGATAAGCAGTCGAATATGCATACCATCTACATCGGCATCTGTTGCAATTACAATCTTATTATAACGCAAATCATCGACACTCTCTTCAATATTAAGAGCATGTTGAAGCAGGTTAAATTCTTCGTTTTCGTATACGATCTTTTTCTTAAGACCATAGCAGTTTAAAGGCTTGCCTCGTAAGCTAAAAACCGCTTGAGTTTGAACGTCACGGGCTTTGGTAATACTTCCAGATGCAGAATCACCCTCTGTGATAAATAACGTGGTGTCTAGTGCTTTTTCGGATTTTTCATCTGTAAAATGTACCCGGCAGTCGCGCAGTTTTTTATTGTGAACACTGGCTTTTTTTGCTCTGTCACGTGCTATTTTTCGTACACCAGCCATATCCTTACGTTCACGCTCACTCTGTTGTATCTTGCGCAGTAAGGCATCGGCAGTTTCTGGATTTTTGTGTAAATAGTTGTCTAATTGAGATTTTACAAATTGGTTTATCTCTGTTTTGAGCGATGCTCCATCAGGAGCTATCTCGGTGCTGCCTAATTTAGTTTTTGTTTGAGATTCAAACACAGGTTCTTGTATACGAACAGAAACTGCGCATATCAACGAAGCTCTTATATCACTTGGCTCAAAACTTTTATTATAAAAATCGCGGACGGTACGCACTAAAGCCTCTTTAAAAGCAGCAACATGTGTTCCTCCTTGTGTTGTATTTTGACCGTTTACAAAAGAATAATATTCTTCACCGTAATGATTATCATGGGTTATGGCAATCTCAATATCACCCTCTTTAAGGTGAATAATGGGGTATTTGATTTCCTCAGCAACCGTTTTTCTTTCGAGTAAATCAAAAAGTCCATTTTTGGAAAAGTATTTGTTGCTATTAAAGTTTACAGTAAGCCCGGCATTGAGGTACACATAATTCCACATTTGGTTGTCTATGTACTCTGTGATATATTTATGAGTTTTAAATATGTCAATGTCTGCAGCGTATTCTACATACGTGCCATTAGCTTCATTAGTAGTACCTTCTTCTTCATTTACTAAGTTTCCACGCTCAAAAATGGCTGTTTTATATTTTCCTTCTCTGTAACTGGTTACCAAGAAGTAGGATGAAAGGGCATTCACGGCCTTTGTTCCAACGCCATTAAGACCTACTGATTTTTGAAATACATTACTATCATACTTAGCTCCAGTATTTATCTTACTTACAACGTCAACCACTTTACCAAGTGGTATTCCTCGTCCAAAATCACGCACAGAAACCATATTTTCGACTAGTTTGATATCTATGCGCCTTCCGTTGCCCATCATAAACTCGTCAATAGAGTTATCGATCACCTCCTTCATAAGAATGTAGATTCCATCCTCTGCAGAAGAACCGTTTCCTAGCTTACCTATATACATGCCAGGGCGGAGCCGTATGTGTTCCTTCCAGTCTAATGAGCGAATGCTATCTTCGTCGTATTGATTTTCAGCCATTTAGCTTTGGTAAATAAATTATCTGATGTGAAAAGCCCAAATGTAGCATGGATAGGCCTTTAGGCGATATATTCCTTTACTTTTTTATAAACAACCAGGTGGATAAATTCAAGGAAGAAGCAAATTAAAGCAGTGTTTAATGCGTATTGAGTTACGATAAATATGTACCTACGGCGTACAATGAAACTTCTTTATTGAGTTTGTTTCGCGCTGTGAAAATGGGACAGAAAAATCTAAAAAAAATACGATAGCCTGAGAAGACTATCGTATAGATGAAATTTCGTTGTATTAAAGAGAAAGAGTGCCTTTAGGGGCTGCTTCTAGGATTTCGTCAGAAACGCCTGCTGCATATTTTTCAAAGTTAGCGTTGAATAATTGCGCAAGGTCATTTGCCGATTTATCATAACCAGATTTATCCTCCCATGTGTTTCGAGGGTTAAGAAGTTCTGAAGGAACATCAGGGCATTCCGTAGGCATAGCAACACCAAAAACCGGGTGCATTTCAAATCCTACATTATCCAATTTGCCATCCATTGCTGCATTAAGCATAGCTCGCGTATATTTTAGCTTCATACGACTTCCTACGCCATATGCGCCACCACTCCATCCGGTATTTACTAACCAAACATTTACATTGTTTTCGGTCATTTTTGTGCCGAGCATATCCGCATATCTACCGGGATGTAAAGGAATAAACGCAGCTCCAAAACAAGCAGAGAAAGTAGCTTGTGGCTCGGTAATACCTTCTTCTGTTCCTGCAACTTTCGCGGTATATCCACTTATAAAGTGGTAACCAGCTTGACCGGGAGTAAGTTTAGAAATAGGAGGAAGTACGCCAAATGCATCTGCAGTAAGAAAGAAAATATTTTTAGGTTGTGGTCCAACACTTGGCACAGCGATATTGTCAATATATTCAATAGGATATGCACATCTCGTGTTTTCGGTAACACTTACGTCATCGTAATTTACTACATCAGAATCAGGGAAGAAACGAACATTCTCTACGAGAGCTCCGTTTGTAATTGCTTTCCAAATGGTAGGTTCATTTTCTTCGGTAAGATTAATGGTTTTTGCATAGCATCCACCTTCAAAGTTAAAGATACCATTTTTACTCCAGCCATGTTCATCATCCCCAATAAGCTTTCTATTAGGATCTGCAGAAAGTGTAGTTTTACCTGTACCAGAAAGGCCAAAGAAAACAGCTGAGTCGCCGTTGTTTCCAATGTTTGCAGAGCAATGCATACTTAGTACGTCATGTTCAACGGGTAAGGTGAAATTAAGCACAGTAAAAATTCCTTTTTTGATTTCTCCAGTATATCCGCTTCCACCAATGATGTATATTTTCTTGGTAAAGTTAATGATTGAAAAATTTTCTTGACGTGTTCCATCTCGCTCAGGTACCGCTAAGAAACTAGGGGCAGCTAAAATAATCCACTCAGGATCTATTGCGTCCAACTCACTTTTATCGGGGCGAATAAACATGTGATGAACAAATAAATTTTGATATGCAGTTTCGTTTACCACACGTACATTGATTTTATACTCAGGGTCTGCGCATGCATAGGCATCTCTTACAAATATTTCTTTGCCTGCGTAATGCTGAATAACGCGCTCAAGCAAAGCATCAAATTTTTCAGGCTCAAAGGGTTGGTTGATATTTCCCCACCATACTTCGTCTCTAGTGGTGTCGTCCAAAACACTGTACTTATCTTTAGGGGATCTTCCTGTAAACTTACCGGTATCGCCAGCTAAGGCACCTGTATTGGTGATTCTTCCTTCATTCCGAGAAACAGCTGCCTCGATTAATTGGTCTAGGCTTAAATTCTTGTTGGTTTTGGATGCAATATCAAAAACACGATCAGTAATTGGATGTGACTTCATAACAATTTAGGTCACAAAGGTAACTTTGATAAGTTTTAAAGATGTCAAAATCGAACATTATATTCATCTAGAAGCACCTTAATTATATACGTTTTAGATTAGAACAACCTTATGGTAGAAATTACCATAATTCTTTAACTATTTTGTAATGAGCATGTTATGTGTTTCAAATGGGATATGAAACGGTATTTTTTAGCAGTCTAATTACCTGTAAAGCGTAAGAGATTACATAGTGGTTTTACGCGCATTGTATCCTTCTTTGATTAGGATTTTTACTACTTGGTCGCATTTGTCACCTTGAATAATAAAGGTTTTGTGTTCCACCGTTCCACCAACGCCACATTGTTGTTTTACTTTTTTGCACAGTGTTTCTAAGGTTTGCGGGTTACCTTGATATCCTTCAACAACGGTCACTGTTTTTCCACCGCGACCTTTTTTCTCTTTTCTTACAAGCAGTTTTTGCGCATTTTGGTTAAGTTGGGGTATTTCTACTTCAACCACTTCGTCGTCCGTGAGCAATTTAAATCCGCTATCTTCTTGGTTGTTCAAAAAGAAGTTGGATAAATCCAACTTTTCCATTTTTTTTTTCGTCATCAGCTAACCATTACTTTTAAGCTTTTGGAGTAAACCTTGATTCTTTTTTTGTTCTTTAAAACTATAGGTTCTCCATCAATATGCCAAAGTTTGCCGCTCCTTTTTAGATCAATTTCGGAAGCTTTGTAGTAGGTGAAAAGGGCATTGTTTTCTTGCTTTTTACTCTTTAGATAAAAAACTAAGCTTGCCAACTGATACCACTTTGGCTTTCTCATCACTGCAACGTCAAGCATACCATCTTGTATGTCTGCGTCACTGGCAATTTCAAAGTTATTACCCCATTGACTTCCATTAGCTATGCTTAAACTAAAAAAAGGTAGTGTTGTTTTGTTGCCATTTAGTGTCAGCGTTACTTCTTGTTCTTCTTGAGTTGAAAAAGAATCCAAGATCGTATTTGCGTATCCTCTTAGTCCTCTTATACCGCCAAGACCGAATTTATGTGCCACATAAGCTTCAAATCCAGCACCGGCAACATTGATAAAAAAGTGTTTATCTATTTTAGCACTGTCGATTTGGATTAGCTTACCTGTAGCTAATATCTCGAGTGCACTGTGAATGTCGCGTGGGATACCTAAAAATCTAGCTAAACCATCGCCAGATCCTTTAGGAATAATACCTAGAATGAGGTTTTGTTTTGTGCAACGGCTCGCTACCGTATTCACAGTACCGTCGCCACCTATGGCCACCAGCATATCAAATTTCTTGGTTTTAAACTGCTTAAAATCCGTTATATCGATAAAAGTACTTTCGAAATTAGAAGGTGTTTTGGTTGTAATTTGTTGTACAACGGAGGGCTCGAATTTCTTGCCGGCTTTTTTGTTGTAAACGAAAAGGACTTTCACCTGATTACTTTCGAGCTATAGCACGTTTAGCTGCGGCTACTACGTCTTTTATGCCTAAGCCGTACTTCTCTAACAATTGCATGGGAGTTCCACTCTCTCCAAAACTATCATTTACGGCTACCATTTCAACAGGCAAAGGAGTGTGTCTTGCTAATAATTGACAAATACTGTCTCCTAAGCCACCATTCATTTGGTGTTCTTCAGCGGTAACCGCACATTTTGTATTCGCAACCGCATCAAGAATAGCTTTATTGTCTAAGGGTTTGATGGTATGTATGTTGATAACCTCAGCAGAAATACCTTCTTCTGCCAACGCTTTAGCAGCTTCTAACGAATTCCAAACTAGGTGTCCTGTAGCAAATATGGTAACATCGGTTCCTTTTCTCATGTGCAAGGCTTTCCCAATTGTAAACTCTAAATCGGTGGTAAAAATGGGCCAACTAGGTCTACCAAAACGCAAGTAAACAGGACCTTCATGATCAGCAATTGCAATAGTAGCTGCTTTGGTTTGGGCATAATCGCACGGATTGATAACCGTCATTCCTGGAAGCATTTTCATAAGTCCAATATCTTCTAGAATTTGATGAGTAGCTCCATCTTCTCCCAATGTAAGACCTGCGTGTGAAGCACATATTTTTACGTTTTTATGGCTATACGCAACAGATTGTCGTATTTGGTCATATACTCTACCTGTAGAGAAATTCGCAAATGTACCCGTAAATGGAATTTTACCGGCTGTTGCAAGGCCTGCAGCCATACTTATCATATTCGCTTCTGCGATACCTACCTGAAAAAATCTATCTGGAAATTCATTTTGAAATTTGTTCATCTTGAGCGATCCCGTAAGATCGGCACACAGTCCAACTACATTTTTATTTTTGAGTCCTAGCTCGTATAAGCCATCTCCAAATCCTGATCGTGTATCTTTATGTTCCATTTAGGTATAATTTCTTGTCTATTTTATTGTAAGGTTATGTGTTTCATTTCTCCACTTCTAATAGTGAAGTCTTGTGTTTTGGTGCTTTCAGATTCTTTTATTACTGATTCTTTGTAGATTAACTTATAATCTCCAGGTTGAAGAACTGTTATGTCTTGACCATTGACATTGTAAATATTTTTTATTAATTCTAACTCTCCATTGTGACGGTAGTAAATACCTATTTCAAGCTTTTTGCGTGTTACCACATTAAGCTTTCCGGGTTGCTGAACTTGAAGTGTTGTTGTCTTGTTTTGCTCGATTTGCACACTTTCTTGTGTAATCCGAGGTAAGGTGAGGAGTTCTACCCTATAGTTATTTACGATATATTTATGTTGTTCATTAAAATCCTGCACTTGCACGATCTCGCCTGACTGTTTATCAATAATGATTGCTTGAAGGTTTTTATAATTAGTAACACCGTCTATTTTTAGACTAAGTAATCCCTGAGGAGCATCTATGGCAATGGTATTGTGTCTTCCAGCAATTATTTCAACCTTTTTTCTGTATACCGGTGGAATGGTGTGTACTTTGATGTCATACAAATAGCCAGGATCCATATAGATAGTATCGGGTACATCGCGATCATTCAGCGTATGGTACATATTTGCGATTTCCTTCCCTGTTTTGGAGTCTGTAAACGTCATGTTAACTCCTGTTTCAGTGGGTTTTCCGTAGCTGTCCAATAAATTTATTTGAGCTGAGGTATTATTAATGGCTTGACTAATTACGACGTTTAATACATTTTCAAAATCGTTTTCCGTTTCTGCTTCAAAATAACGTCCGACACATTCAAATTGAGTTCTGAATTCAGAATTTAAACCGAGTCCAATTACAAATGGCCTAAGTACAACACCTTGTTTTTGAAGAGCCAACGAAACTGCGCACGGATCACCGTCGCATTCTTCCAATCCGTCGGTTATCAAAATAATTATATTACGCACACCTGTACTTTTGGGGAAATCGTAAGCCGCTTCTTGTAATGAGTATGCAATTAACGTGGTGCCCTTTGGTCGTAAGTCTTTTATTTCATCTTTAATTGCTTGATGATTTTGTGGGCCAAACGGAACTTCTAGTTTGGTGTCTTTGCAATTTCTCTCAGTTTTTTGCGACTGATGTCCATAAATACGCAGCGCCAGCTCAAGATCTGTTTGTCCTTGAAGACTGTCGACTAATCTAGTTAATAGTCGTTTCGCTACGGTGATTCGATTGTCGTTTCCCATTTTGGCATACATACTACCGCTGCCATCTAGAACGAATAATATGCGTGTTTTTGGCTGTTGGGCGTAACTATCTACAGCTATCATAAGCAGCAGTATTACCCATATTTTTTTGTGAATTGCCATATTTTACGCAGTAGTACTCAAAAACCGTGCTAGTTAGTAGTCACCGATTATAGAAGGGTTTTGGGCTAAAGCAGCAGCAAGTTGTTCATCATTTGGCGCAATTCCGTGCCATTCATGACTTCCCATCATAAAATCTACACCATTTCCCATCTCCGTATTCATTAAGATGCAAATGGGTTGTTTGTTTCCGCTTAAGACACCGGCCTTACTTAAGGTGTCGCCTACATCTTCGAGATCATTTCCATTCATAGAAATTACATTCCAACCAAAGGCTTCAAACTTCGATCGTAAATCTGTAAAGCCCATTATATCTTTTGTGTCGCCATCAATCTGACGTCCGTTTACGTCAACAGTTGCAATGATATTATTCAATTTATTATGAGCAGCATACATTACCGCTTCCCAAACCTGACCTTCTTGTAGCTCCCCGTCACCCATGAGTACATACACCAATTTGTCGTCACCATCCAGTTTTTTGGCTTGTGCAATACCGCAGGCAACTGATAAACCTTGGCCTAATGAGCCAGAAGCTATCCTAACACCGGGTAAACCATCGTGGGTAGTTGGGTGGCCTTGAAGTCGTGTGTTTAATTTACGGAAACTACCTAATTCAGCTACAGGAAAATATCCGCTGTGTGCCAATGCACTGTAATAAACTGGAGAGATATGTCCGTTAGATAAAATGAAAATATCCTCGTCTTTTCCCTCCATTTTAAAATCTGAAGGGTTGTGACGAAGCACATTTTGATAGAGTACGGTAAAAAACTCAGTACAGCCTAGTGAACCACCTGGGTGACCAGATTGTACTCCGTGCACCATTCTTACTATATCCCTACGTGTTTGTGCAACGTATTCTTTGAGCTCTGAAGTTGATTTTGTCATTATGTTGAGAACAAAGGTGGTTTATATTAAAGATTTATAAAATCTTTGTGGACATTTCTTGGAAAAGTAAAGTGGCTA
>CAMDCQ010000104.1 GCA_945890595.1 Chitinophaga pinensis | reverse complement strand
GGTTATTTCATTGTACCACCAGAGTATATATTTTCCTGCTTCGTTGCGGTATGTATATTATCTTTATTAATTATTGTTCATACTTGCGCCGTTATATTCCATTGCAGTGGATGTACGATATGCGGAACATAAACACCAATATACTAAGCTAAGCGTAAAACTGAAGTACGTACTAGCTACAGGTATATTGTCTTTATTGTTTTTTTAATTTGTTGCCGCAATGAAATTGTTACTAGGATCTAATTCACCCCGAAGAAATGAATTGCTGGCGCAAATGGGATATACTTTTGACAAAGTAGCAATAGACTGTGATGAAGTATTTGATGCACAAATGCCAGCAACCCATGTGGCAGAATACTTAGCTCACAAAAAGTCTTACTCGTACACGTCTCTGCTTAAAAATGAACTATTAATAACCGCAGACACTGTAGTTATTAGTAATAATATCGTTTTGAATAAACCCCAAGATAGAGACGAAGCATTTCGGATGCTAAGCCAACTGAGTAATGCTACTCACCTTGTGCAAACTGGCTTTTGTTTACGTACTCTAGAAAAAACTGTTTCTTCGAACTGTATTACTGAGGTTACCGTGGATGTTTTGAGTCCAGAAGAAATATATTTTTACATTGATAAGTATAAACCTTATGATAAAGCCGGCGCCTACGGTATTCAAGAATGGTTTGGTTTGGCGATGGTTAAAAATATAAAAGGGTGTTATTTTAATGTGGTGGGATTGCCGTGCTCGGCGCTACATAAACGTTTAAAAAACGATTATGGGATCTAAATTGTGGTTAATATCGTTTTTGATGGTAGGTTTATACCAAAGTACTTGTGCGCAAGAAACACCTAAAAAATGGGCTGTCTTAACCGCCTATGAAGCCAATTACACTGGAACGAATGGCATCATTCACGCTCAATATACCAAAAACAACCATCAACTTGAAGCAGGGTTAAATTATAACTTCTCAGATGGATTTAGTAATAGTCCGGTGCTGGGAATCGGCTTGGCGTATGGCTTAGAAATACTCAGCAATGACAAATGGAGTATAACGTCGGGCATAAACTATCGTAGACAGCAACCATTGGCCATTGTCAACATTCAAATCATAACCTATACCCAAGGATTGGTGTATAAACTTAGCCCAAATGTAGCGGTAACCTCAAGACTAGGTTATGGAGTCGCAGCAGAACGGGCGGCTAGCGCAGGTAATTTTTCCCAAAACAATAACTTAACTGGTAGTTTTACCGTAGGATGCGTGTTTCATTTATAGTTTTCCTGTGTCTTGTACTTGGCGGTTGTGCCGATACAAATCCCACGCCCAATACCGTTTTGCTTTATGGTCACGGAGGGGGAGGATTTGATAATTCTGCTCTATACGCTCCGAACAGCGTTCCCGCGATGCGAGAATCTCTTGAAAAATATCAGCTAGACGGTATCGAAGTTGACGTACAGTTTACCAAAGACACAGGCTTAGTTGTGTTCCACGATGGATACCTGGAAAGTGCAACACAATGTAAAGGTAAAATTAATGCTATACACCTTTCCGAAGCAGCTGGTTGTTACTTTCGTGATCAGTTTCACAGTACCTACTCGGCGCAGGTTATAACGTTTGATAGCCTAGTTACGCTTATGAATACCGTATGGATGGATAAATATTTATCCATCAACCTACAAAGCAATTTCGACGTACCCTATAAAAAAGATTCGCTGGCGCACTATTTCCACGACAAAATGAAGGCCTTTAAGAGTTTGGATAAAATAACCATAGAATGCAACGATGCCAATTTTCTTTATTTTCTAGAGAGAGAAAGTAAAGCATACAAAAGTTATTTGGTAGCCAATATAGATTCTAAATCCGCGAATGAGGTTTTCAGGTTTAAGCTAGACGGAATTGTTAGTTTTTTCGAAAACAGGAATGAAAGTGTCGAAAAAAACCTTACAGACAGCGGAAAAGTAATCTTTCTTTACGGCGCTAAGTTTCCTTCAGATTACGCTAAATACAAGTATAATTACATAACTGCTGTACAGGTAGATAACCCCATACTCGCATTAAAATACTTTAAAAAGAGGTGAACGCTAGCTAGCTGTTAGATTGTATAAATCTTCGTATTCAGCTAAATAAGTTCTTAGTTTACGTCTGGCAACAAATATCCGTGTCTTAACTGTGCCTATAGGGATTCCTATTTTTTCTGCTATTTCATGGTATTTAAAGCCCAACGTATTCATTTCGAAGGTTATTCTCAAGTCATCTGCCAACATATCAATAGCGGCGTCTAAATCTTTACGAATAAATTTAGCCTCACCATCATTATAAGCATTAAAATTCTTTGCAGAATCAAGAATATATTGATCATCCTGGGTGTCCATGAACGTACTCCTTTTCGTAATTCGTCTATAATTATTTATAAAAGTATTACGCATAATGGTGAATAACCACCCTTTTAAATTCGTACCTTCTTTAAATTTAGAAGAATATAACATTGCCTTTAAAAATGTTTCTTGTACAAGATCATTTGCATCATCCATATTTTGGGTTAGCTGGAGAGCATAATTTCTCAGAATTCTTTCATTCTGTTGTATTTGCATTTCGAAAGGTAGAGTAGTATTTTTCATTTTTTGTTCCTTAGGTTAGTCCAAATCTAACCCAGAATTCAGGATTAAAACTATTTTTGTTTAACACTTGAGCTAAAACGTTAAAAAACGATACAACTTTCTCTTTATCAGTAAGTTAATTCACATAAGGAATACTTATAGACCTATTTTTAAAGGACATATAACTTGCAGAGTTGGTATATTTTTTCAAATACGTTGAAACAAAACAGAATAGCCGATGTTTGTATTTCACATGATAGCTTCAGCAAGCAGAGTAGAGAGATTTAATGCCGCGCATCGATTACACAATCCATCTTGGAGTGATGAGAAAAATGCCGAATTTTATGGATTGTGCAACAACGCCAATTACCATGGACACAATTATACTATTATTGTAAAAGTGACCGGAGAGGTAGATCACGAGTCCGGTTATCTCATCGATCCAAAGGTGCTTAAAGACATCATTAGAGCAGAAGTTACATTTAGGTTTGATCATAAAAATTTAAATTTAGATGTGGAAGATTTTAAAGAACTAATACCGACAGCAGAAAATATTGCCTTTGTTGCTTGGCATAGAATCAGGGAACAATTGGATACTAAATTAACATTACACATAACACTATACGAAACAGACCGAAATTTTATAGAATATGACGGACACTAATAAACACGAATCTAAGCTGTGCAATTCTAGCTTAGATACTCCTATGAGAAGTGATGCATTTGACATGAATGACGATGAAAAAATTGCTAAAATCCAGGAGCATTTTACTGCTATTATGGAGACGTTAGGATTAGATCTTACCGACGACAGCCTCAGTCAAACTCCCAAACGAGTTGCAAAGATGTATGTGAAAGAGATTTTTAGCGGATTAAATCCTGCCAATAAACCATCCGTTACTTTGTTTGAGAACAAGTACGGTTACAATCAAATGTTGGTTGAGAAAAACATATCGCTTTACTCCATGTGTGAGCATCACTTTGTTCCTATTATTGGTAAAGCACATGTTGCGTACATTGCCAATGGTAAGGTGATTGGTCTTAGTAAAATACACCGAATGGTGAAGTACTACGCCAAACGACCACAAGTACAAGAACGCCTTACCAAGCAGATTACCGAAGCCCTTAAAGCAACATTAGGAATTGAAGATGTTGCTGTAGCTATTGACGCACGTCACATGTGTGTAGAATGCAGAGGAGTTGAAGATGTTACCTCTAGTACCATTACTTCAGCATTATCGGGTCAATTCCTGAATGAGCCTACTCGTTCAGAGTTTTTACGATTTATTGGCGTCTAAATTACTTTCTTTGTACTTCTTGTAGACAAATGATACACGGTATAGGACTCAGCAAAAGTTACGGAAATTTAGAAGTATTAAAGTCCGTAGATATTAGTATTAATGCAGGAGAGATAGTTTCCATAACGGGTCCAAGTGGCGCAGGTAAATCCACTTTACTACAACTGCTGGGAACGCTCGATATGCCAAAAAACGGTTCAATAACCTATGATGGGATTGAGGTTTCTTCTCTGAGTGCGAAAAACCTGGCTAATTTCAGAAACCAAAACATAGGTTTTATCTTCCAATTTCACCACTTATTACCTGAATTTACCGCTTTGGAAAATGTATGTATGCCTGCTTTTATCAAGGGAATCAGTAAACGAGATGCCGAAGTTCGGGCCAAGGAATTACTTTCGATGCTAGGCTTAGATGATAGATTAGAGCACAAACCCAATGAACTCTCTGGAGGCGAGCAACAACGCGTTGCAGTGGCTAGAGCGTTAATGAATAAGCCAAAGATAATCTTTGCAGATGAGCCAAGTGGCAATTTAGACACTGAAAATGCTAATGAACTGCACCATCTTTTTTTGAAACTTAGGGATGAATTTGGTCAAACATTTGTCATTGTAACCCATAATCAAGAACTGGCGGATATGGCAGATAGGTGCATTCAAATGAAGGATGGTCAGGTTATGGCATAAACAAACCTACGTTTCGCGTGGGCCAGTTGTGGTTGTTTCGAAATAACTGAGGTAAATGAAAAACCGTTATTACTGTTGTACAAAAGTTTTTTTTGAAATAGCATAAATACCTATTAACTCATACCTATTTACTTCTAACCATTTTATACTTTTGCAGCAATGAATCTAGTAGTTAAAAACTTGCCCACCAGCTATAATGCTCATTATCTAGAAATGCTATTTGCAAAGTATGGAGAAGTAGAATACGCTAAAGTAGTATATGATAGAGTAACCCGCGAACCAACCGGAACTGGTTTTGTTGAGTTCATTAAAGAAGAAGATGCCAATAAGGCCATAGCTGAAATGCATGGCAAAGAATTTCACGGTAAAGAACTGATTGTCGAAAAAGCCAAACCTAGAAAGGTGAATATTTGGAGCTAATTCAGGGCTTTTAAACGTCATAAAAAAAGCATCATGTGGTCTACATGATGCTTTTTTTGTGCCTGTTGGTTTAGGATAATTAATAAAATCCGGATCCTCCCGTAGCCAATGAACCTATGGGTTTAGGATTAATACACATTACAGGGGTTTTTTGGGCGCTATTAACTACTTGTTCTGCATAACTACCCACAAACAAATCAGCTATTTTAGCATTTTCTGCATGCGTCATAATCATAATAAGATCTGCATTTATTTCATCTGCATACCTAATGGTGTCCTTACCTAAGTGATCAGGGTATTCTCTATCATCCAGTAATTTCGTGACAAAATTAACACCGTGTTGCTTAAATATACCTTCCGCTTGAATAAGGTTTGCTCTAATTTTGCGTTCTGCCAGCTCATCATTATCCATCTCCATAATAATGTGGATTGTAGAGTTATACTTTTGACCGAGCTTTACTGCCCAGTCAATTTTTTGACGACTTGTTTTGGTTAAATCTATCGGTAAAACAATGTTATCAAACTTAGGATCTGTGCGCTTATCCTTAACTGCAATAACAGGTCTGGTAGATATTCTGATAACACGAGATGTTGTACTTCCCGTAAATTGCTCTATACCATTTGCTCCATTGGTACCCATTACGATTGAATCGCAATTACTTTCTTCAGCTACTCTGTTGATTACCTTGTATGGCTTTCCTTCCTCTACACGAGTGTTTACACGCGCATTAGGCCATTTATCCAGTAGCTCCACTTTTATCTCTTCTAATTTATGTTTGATTTTATCTCGCAAAAGAGCGACTTCAGAATCATTCATAAATAGCGCTTGCAGTTTTGATTTTGAAATAACATGTAATAAGGTAATCTCATCGTCGAAAAGATTCGCCATTTCTACAGCGTAATAAACTGCATTTAGTGACGTGTCTGAAAAATCTAAAGGAACTAAAATGATGTGATCTTTGGGAGTTGTTATATCTGTCATAAAAATTGTATAAACTTGCCGCAAAGATACAAGGGATTTGGTAGTGAAACAATTAACAGAGGCTGAACTTATCGTAAATAATGATGGTTCTATATATCACTTAGGCATTCAACCTGAGCATGTGTACGATACTGTAATTACGGTAGGTGACCCAGAAAGAGTAGCAGAAGTTACCAAATACTTTGATAGACTTGACTTTAGCATACAAAACAGAGAGTTTAAAACGTGCGGAGGTTCTTTAAATGGAAAAGACATCACCGTACTTTCAACAGGCATCGGAACCGACAACATTGATATTGTATTGAATGAAATCGCATTGTTACGCAATTACAACCTCGAAACCAGAACCCAAAATACGAACTTAAAACCGCTTCAGCTCATCCGTTTGGGCACATCAGGCAGCGTTTCTAACGACCATAAACTTGACAGTATCGTATTCAGTAAAAGTGCCATTTCCTTTGACGATCTGTTCCAGTTCTACACCCATAGTTTTGACGAAATTATCTTTGACAATCGGCGTTTTCCTGTAATAGGGTGTAGTCAGGAGTTAGAAACAAAGTTTGCTAGATACCAATCTAGTTTAACGCTTACAACCAAAGGCTTTTATGGTCCACAATTTCGAAATGCACAGCTGGTACCTAAGTATAGTTTAGCACAAATTAGTGAGCTTCGTTACAAAGACGAACCTGTTGGTAATATAGAAATGGAAACAGCAGGCATTTATGGTATGTCCAAGTTGTTGGGTTTTGAAGCGATATCCATTAACGCAATTTTAGCCGAAAGACTGGATGGCAAGTTCAGTGCTAACCCGCAACAAACCATTGAACGAATGATTACAGAATGCCTGGAAATTATATGCAGTTAACACTGGTTGAAGTCATATCCAAACAACAAAAAAAGCTGTTTCATCAGTTTACCCGAGACTTATATGTACATGATCCTGAATTCATTAGTCATTTAGATCAGGACATTGAACGCATTTTTACGAAGGAAGAAAATTCCGAATATGACGCAGGAGACGCAAAGCGCTGGTTGGCCTATAACAATGCCGAAATCGTCGGAAAAATAGCTGCATTTTATAATACCAATACCCATCAATTTGGACTTGGATTTTTTGATGCTATAAATGAGCAAAAAGTAGCCAATGCATTATTTGATAAAGGAATAACCTGGTTAAAAACAAAAGTAGCAACGCTAGATAGGATAGAGGCTCCTGTTAATTTTGGCGAACGTGATAAGTTCTGGGGACTGTTGGTAGAGGGTTTTAAGTCACCCTCCTATCAAGAAAACTACAATGCGCCTTATTACAAAGCACTTTTTGAAAACTACGGTTTTGTTAAAAAAATAGAACAGACTACTAGTGAAGCCAGACCTATCGATATTGATTATGCCAAATACTCAAGATTTACCGACCGACTTACTAAGGAGGGAAATCTTAGAGCTGAACACTATAAAAAAAAGGAAATAGCTCGTTTTGTGCATGATTTTACCACTATATACAACCAAGCTTGGGAACAACATGAGCATTTTGTGCCATTTTCAGAAGAGCGAGTAAGAAAACTTTTTGAAGAGATGAAACCCATTATTCGTGAAGATATTTTATGGTTTTTATACGATGGTAATCGGCCTGTTGCTTTTTATCTAAGTATTATCGATTTGAATCAGATTCTTAAACATCTGAATGGGAACATGAACCTTTGGGGCAAACTAAAATTCCTTTGGTATAAGCGAAAAACCAAAATAACTAAAATTAGAGGAATTATTTTTGGTGTAATTCCAGCGTTTCAAAACAAAGGAGTGTACAGTTTGTTACTTGTGAAAATGGCAGAAATAATATCACAAGATGCTGATTTACAGAGCACTGAGTTAGCATGGATCGGAGACTTCAATCCCAAAATGCATGCACTTTTCAAGAGTGTAAAAGCAGTTAAAACGAAGGTTCATTATACATTTGAAAAACTTTTATAATATAGCTTGCATTGGTAAATAATAATTCTACATTTGCAGCCGCAATAGCGAAAAGAATATGATTCCTTAGCTCAGTTGGTAGAGCATTACACTTTTAATGTAGTGGTCCTGGGTTCGAGTCCCAGAGGGATCACAAGAAGCCTTAACTATCAGTTAGTTAGGGCTTTTTTTATGTTTGGTTGTCGGTTTGGTTGTCGGTTTCATTCAAATTACTTAATTCTTTACCTTTACCGCTTCAATCATGACAAAGCATAAATTCAGTAACTTAAAGTTAGATAGCAAGGCGGCATTACTTTTTGAAAAAAGACAATTTATCTCCAGTAGGCACTTTTCTACCTTTGAAATAAGTCTTTACTTAGTAAATGGATTGTTTGTTGAAGTTTG
>CAMDCQ010000103.1 GCA_945890595.1 Chitinophaga pinensis | reverse complement strand
CCTGTTTTAGCAGGAGGTATCGAAGCATCTTTGCGTAGGCTTACACATTACGACTATTGGAAAGACGAGCTAATGCCCAATATCTTGGAAACGAGTAAAGCAGACCTGTTGGTGTATGGTATGGGTGAAAAACCTTTGCGCGAAATCTTACAACTACTTAAAAAAGGTGTTCCGTTTCATCAGCTTACCATGGTAAAGCAAACTGCTTACCAGCGACCAGTAGAAGATGGAGTACCTAAGAACAAGCATTGGAAAGACATTGAACTCAATGCACACGAAGTTTGTTTGGAGGACAAAAAAGCCTACGCATCTAACTTTAAGCATGTAGAGCAAGAAAGTAATAGCGTACAAGCAAAACGCATCATTCAAAATACCTACGAAAAAAATCTGATCATTAATCCGCCCTTTGAAACAATGACGGAAGCAGAAATAGATTTTGCGTTTGACCTTCCCTATACACGATTGCCTCATCCTAAATACAATAAGAAAGGACCGATCCCTGCGTATGAAATGATTAAGTTCTCTATCAACACACACAGAGGATGTTTTGGGGGGTGTAGTTTTTGTACCATTTCGGCGCATCAAGGTAAGTTTATTGCCAGTCGTTCTGAAGAGTCTATCATGAGAGAAGTGGAGCAAGTAACTGAGATGCCAGATTTTAAAGGCTATTTGAGTGATATTGCTGGCCCAAGTGCTAATATGTACAAAATGAAGGGTAAAGACCAGTCTATTTGTGACAGGTGTAATACCCCAAGTTGCATACATCCGGTGGTTTGTGATAACTTAGAAACTAGTCATAAACCCATGACAGACTTGTATAGAAAAATAGATGCTCATCCAAAAATCAAAAAAGCATTTGTGGGTTCTGGAATTCGTTACGACTTGCTAACCAAATCCTACAATAAAAAAGGAGATGAAAAAGATATGCTGGAATACATGGAGCAGCTTCAAACGCGACACGTTTCCGGTCGATTAAAAGTAGCTCCAGAGCATACATCTGATGATACGCTTAAAATAATGAGAAAGCCGAAGTTTGAGCATTTTCATAGTTTCAAGAAGATGTATGACAGGATAGACCAGAAGTTTAACCTAAACCAAAAACTGATACCTTATTTCATCTCTAGTCATCCTGCATGTAAGGAAGAAGATATGGCAAATTTAGCCGCAGAGACCAAAGAAATGGGTTTTCAGCTGGAGCAAGTACAAGACTTTACACCCACGCCTATGACGGTGGCTACGGTTATCTACTATTCTGGATATCATCCTTACCGATTAGAAGAATATTACGTCCCTAAAACGAAAAAAGACAAAGAAAATCAACACCGCTTTTTCTTTTGGTATAAGCCAGAAAACCAACAATGGATTCGTGACAGATTGCATGGAACAGCTCAAGCAGGGCTAATCAATACCTTACTCAGCAAAGCGTCCCCCGGCAAGAAAAGGTATAAAGGGAAAGCAGATAAGTTTATCAAAAAACACGGTAACCCAAACAACCAAGGCATGGAAAAATACATGAAGAAGCCTGGAAATGGGAAGGGGTGTTAAGAAACGAATGTTTCGAAAATAGAGTGCTTTTTTAATTTGAATCTTTTTGGTTAGTATTTCCTAACGCAATTCAAAGTTTTTGCCCAAATATACTTTACGCACCATTTCGTCTTCAGCTAGTTCTTTTGCAGTTCCTTTTTTAAGTAATCTACCTTCAAAAAGTAAGTAAGCTCTATTTACTAAGCTTAACGTAGCATGTACATCGTGGTCGGTTATAAGTACACCAATATTTTTGGTAACCAGTTTTTGCACTATTTCTTGAATGTCTTCCACAGCAATAGGATCTACGCCTGCAAATGGTTCGTCAAGTAATACAAATTTAGGGTCGGTTGCCAAGGCTCTAGCTATTTCACATCTTCTGCGCTCGCCACCGCTAAGCACCTTACCCAAGTTTTTTCGCACTTTCTCTAATCCAAACTCAGCGATAAGAGATTCTGTTTTATCTCGTTGTTCTTCTACGCTTTTGTTCGTCATTTCGAGTACTGCACGTATGTTATCCTCAACGGTTAAATCTCTGAAAACAGAAGCCTCCTGTGGCAAATAGCCTACACCACGTTGAGCACGTTGGTACATGGCTTTACTGGTTATGTCCTCGTCATCCAAAAAAACTCTTCCAGCATCGGGTTTTACTAACCCTACTACCATATAAAAAGTAGTTGTTTTTCCTGCACCATTCGGACCAAGTAAACCAACGATTTCGCCTTGTTCTACTTCAAGTGACATATCATTTACCACCTTCCGTTTTTTGTATTGTTTTATAAGATTTTCGGCCCTTAAACGCATTTATAGTTCAAAAGTAATGTCTAATGAATAGCAAATATGTGTTTTCAATTATATTTGTCGAATTAATTAAAACTAAAGATGAAAAAAATACTTTTAAGCCTACTTATTATAACTGGTTTTTCAGTTCAGAGTAATGCTCAACAATGGTTTCAAGTAAAGGGTGGTGCTGGTCTATCAATGGCGCAAGGATATGAGGGAGCTACTTCAGGAGTGGGTATCTTAGCTGGTTTGGGCTATAAGCACCAAATCTATAAGAAATTGATTATAGAAGGTGACATTCTTTTTGATTCTAGAGCGCTGCTTTATCCAACCAATCAAATAGATGGAGAGGGATTTACAATTATGACTCCAGGTGGTGGTTCATATGTGCAAATTCCAATCACGGTTCAATATATGATGCCTTTCAAAAAGAAACAACTTATTCCGTATAGAGTTGGCCAGCCAAAATCGTACTTTTTTCTTGAGGGAGGACCATATTTCGCTTATGGATTAAGTGTGACGTCATACAATAACCCGGATGTAATCGCTCCGTATATTGGTACTGCTGATTCCATTGTAGCCGCAGATTTAACTCCACGTAGTATAGATGTAGGCATCACTGCCGGAATCGGAGTTAATTTTAATCTCGGTGAAAACGGAAAAAGACTTATCGTCGGAGCCCGATCTAATTTCGGTATGCTTAATATTTACAAAGACGATAGACTTGGTAAAGCTACTAATATGGCATTAATGGGTTATTTAGCATACGATATTAGCCTAACTAAAAGACAACATATTAGACATCCTTGGTAATTCTAATGTCCTTCAACATCAGTTGAAGAGATGATACGTTACGAAATACATTTTCGTTAATCTGAAAGCAGGCTTCAAAAGAGTCTGCTTTTTTTATGTCAGCAAATTGAGAAGCCATGCCAAATCCAACGGCTGCTATTGCATCTTTGGAGCGTTTTATGTTTAATCTAATATGCTCTTGTGTCTGACCTATTATTTTACCCGTCCCATCATCTTTTAAGTTTTTAGCGTAAAAAACGGGTGTCATATTCCCCGGGCCGAAAGGAGCCATTTTGTTCAGGATGTTTAAGAATTTCATATCTACCTCGTTTGCATCAAGTGCAGCATCGTAGTAAACTTTTGGGGTCAGCATTTCCTCATCAAGCATTTCTTCACCCACTTTTTCAAATGCTTCCCGAAACGCATCAAGATTTTCAGCCTTTAGTGTCATTCCTGCGGCATACATGTGCCCACCAAACTGAATTAAATGTTCACTGCATTTTTCCAATGCAGCATGCACATCAAAACCGCTTATACTTCGCGCACTCCCGGCTAAAATACCTTCCCCGCTTTTGGTGAGTATAATAGTAGGCCGGTAGTATAACTCAATAGCTCTGCTCGCCGCAATACCAACAACTCCTTTATGCCAATCTTCTTTGTAAAATACATGCGTTTTACGATCTAGCAATGCTGGGTTTTTAGCAATAATTTCCTGAAAATCTGCTGTAATTTTTTGATCTACAAGCTTTCGACTGGCATTTTGTGTTTGTAGCTCATTAGCGTATTCGTCGGCTGTTGCATCGTCAGAAGCTATAAGCATTTTAACTGCACTTTTAGCATCGTCCATTCGACCAGCGGCGTTTATACGAGGTCCTATATAAAACACTAAATCTCCGATAGTGAGTTCGTCTTTGTTAATTGAAATCTCCTTAAGTTTGCGCAATCCAATCCTAGGTTGTTGATTTATTATTTTTAATCCAAAATGGGCGATAATTCTATTTTCGTCCACAATCGGCACTATGTCACTCGCAATACTAAGGGTGGCATAATCTAGGTATTGTAAATATTCGCGCTCGTCCAAGTCGTTTACCTGACTATATGCTTGTGCTAGTTTTAATCCGATGCCGCATCCTGCCAATTCTTTGAATGGATATTCGCAATCACTTCGCTTAGGATCTAAAACTGCAACTGCTTTTGGAATCTCTGCGCCAGGCAAGTGGTGGTCGCAGATAATAAAATCTATTCCCATTGAAGTTGCATACTCTATCTTGTCAATCGAGCGAATACCACAATCTAAGGCTATGATTAAGCTTAAGCCATTTGCCTTAGCGTAGTCGATACCGTCATTACTTATGCCGTAACCTTCCTTGTATCGGTCGGGGATGTAGTAATCTATTTTGTCAAATTTATCCTTAAAAAAAGAATACGCTAAGGCTACGGAAGTGGTCCCATCTACATCGTAGTCTCCAAAGATTAAAACGCCTTCTTTCTGTTCTTGTGCAGTTTGAATGCGTTCAATAGCCTTGTCCATATCCTTCATCAAGAAAGGATCATGCATATCGCCAATTCTAGGATTGAAGAATTTTTTGACCTTGTCTGACGAATCAATACCTCGCTGCACTAGCATTTTAGCGATTATTTCAGGTGCATTTAATTCCTGGGTAAGCACATCTACGAGTGTTTGTTCAGGAGAAGATTTCTGTTTCCAGATCTTGGTTTTTAAAATTGAATTTTCCAATATGAATAGCGTTAGGGTAGCAGTTGATAAATGCTATCCATTATTTTTCAAAAATAAATAAATAATTGGGAAGCCCTAGCCATGTGAAGTAACACTAGGGGAGAAGAATGTGTGAAAGAAAAAATCGTCCTTAAGCCAAACTGATTTCGACTTGACTTAAATCAATAAACTCTTGAACGCGAGTATTTACTTCTTCCTTACTCAAGTTTAAGATTCGTTCAGTTCCAAATTTCTCTACACAGAAACTAGCCATCGCACTGCCGTATATTACTGCTCTTTTCATGTTGGCAAACGAAATATCATCTGATGCAGCAAGGTGACCAATAAATCCTCCGGCAAAAGTATCACCGGCTCCTGTTGGATCAAATACGGATTCTAAAGGTAAGGCAGGGCAATAGTAGATTTTGTCTTCACCAAACAAGAGTGCACCATGCTCTCCTTTTTTGATAATAAGGAACTTTGGACCCATAGCCATTATTTTTTTAGCAGCGGTTTTAAGTGCATATTCACCACTTAATTGACGAGCTTCTTCATCATTGATAATAAGTACGTCAACTAGGGCTATGGTCTTATCCAATTCTTCGCGAGCAATATCCATCCAAAAGTTCATGGTGTCCATTGCGATTAGTTTTGGTTTGGTTTCCATGCGCTCGATCACGGTACGTTGAACTTCTGGCGAGAGATTACCTAGCATTACGTATTCACTGCCTTGATAAGTGGCAGGTATAATTGGATCAAAATCGCCCAATACATTTAACTCGGTAACCAACGTGTCCCGACTATTCATATCATTATGGTATTTACCACTCCAAAAAAATGACTTCTCATTTTCTTTGATTTGTAAACCTTCTGTATTGACGCCGTGTTTTTCTAACAATGTGATATCTTCCTTTGGGAAATCTCCGCCAACTACGGCCACTAGATTTACATCATGGGTAAAATAGCTACTACTTAGTGAAATATAAGTGGCAGCTCCACCAATAATTTTATCTGTTTTGCCAAATGGTGTCTCGATGGCATCAAAAGCCACGCTTCCTATCACTAATAAACTCATGGCGCAAAAGTAGTTTTTTCAATTTCCTAATCATTACTTGGGATATATTCAACTAATACACATTTCTATATTTACCTTCGCGGTCATGATCCTAAATGAAATAGCAATACAATTAGATCTTGCTGCTAAAAATGCAAAAGCAATTGTGCAAATTAGCCAAAGCGAGCGTATTTCAGAAGAACAAGCCTATGAGATACAGCGGTTATCATTGGAAGAACGCTATGCTCGAGGCGAAAAATTTGTAGGTTTGAAACTAGGATTTACTTCGTTTGCCAAAATGGAGCAAATGGGTGTTCATGATATGATTTGGGGTAGACTGACAGACGCTATGTGGTACAAGAGTGGATCAGAAATGGACTTAAGTGCTTTTATCCACCCCAGGGCAGAGCCCGAAATAGCCTTTTTGTTAAAAAAAGATTTGGATAGAGAAATATCCCTTGACGAAATACCGGAGTATATACAAGCGTGTGCACCTGCCATAGAAATAATAGATTCGCGATACGAAAATTTTAAATTCTCATTAGAAGACGTTATAGCAGACAACTGTTCCTCGTCTGCTTTTGTGGTAGGCGCTTGGCAACCATTACCTACCTCTTTAAATGGGCTAGATATAGCGCTTATGTTTGATACGGAGGTCAGAGAACAAGATCGCAGTGATGCCATTCTGGATAACCCCTATTTGTCGGTATGTAATGCTTCGAGATTGGCGGTTAAGTATAATCAGCCGTTTAAAGCAGGCGATATCTTACTGGCAGGTGCTGCAACTCCTGCAGTTTTCATTGAGATTAATAAAAAAATAACGGCTAAAGTGAGCAAATTGGGTAGCTGTACAATTATTTCAAAATAATTGAAAAATATATTTTGAAATTCAAGGATTAATCTATTTTTGCACTCGCTTTTGAAAGGGAGCAATCACGCCTTAATAGCTCAGCTGGTTAGAGCATTTGACTGTTAATCAAAGGGTCCCTGGTTCGAGTCCAGGTTAGGGCGCCCAATTTAAGACCTCTACATAAATGTAGGGGTCTTTTTTTATGGTAGTACTGGAGTTGTGCATTTCGCTGAAGTTTATTTATTTGATTAAATTTATGGCCTGTTTCTAATTTTGTGATAAAGACAATAACTCCAAATTCACCGATTTTAAAAAAGCATATTGAGTGCTTTTATATTTATGATGGCAAGTCCAGCTCTAAATACACTTATGTAGCTTTTCCTCACACTAATACGGGACTATCATTTTTCAAAGGAGCAACTATTAAAAGAAGCCAACGGAGTTTAGAAATTTCAGATAACACTTCTGGTGGTCTTCATATTGAAATATTAGGTAAGTATACTAGTCCTGTTCTATTAGAGTACAGTGGATTAGTGCGAGAAATTTCGATTGTATTTAAGCCTGTGGGAATCAACAGATTTGTAAGTGATAATTATCAATCTATAGCACCTAATTTCTCCCAAGAATTTACAAATATCGTTTGGCGTAATTTTGGAGAAGACCTTTTTTCAGGAGAGGATAACTTAAGTAAATTAGAATCGTTTTTACTATCTCAGTTTTCTGAAAACCAAGAGTTAATCGCCATTGAAGAATCTCTTAAATTATTAGAAAAAGGTAACGAACAAACTACTATTTCTGCTATTGCTACCAAAGTAGGATTAACGTTGAAAACCTTTCAAAGACATTTTAATAAACATATGGGTTGTAGCCCTATTGAGTATCGAAGAATTTGCAGATTCAGAAATTCGTTATCCATTAAACTCAACAGTTCTGAATTGAAAAATTTGACCGATATAACTTATGAAGAAGGGTACTATGACCAGTCCTATTTCATTAAGGAATTCCGGAAACTTACCAATCACAATCCTAAAGACTTTTTTAAGTCAACAAGTAAAGTAGATGGTGACAAGATAGTTTGGGAATTAAAGTAGTGTCCTAAAAGTACAATTTCGACTATTTTTTTGATTCTAATTTTGTATCAAATCAAAATACAAAAATATGAACCCAAAAATTAACAAGTTTCTTTACATCGGATTTTTACTTTTAGGATTGTTCCAAGCATTTTTTTCTAATGATTATATGGAAGCAGCAGCTTCTCTAGGGATTGGAATGGTATTTGACCCATTCAATCCAGAACAAAAATGGAATGACCGCCCAACTTGGCAAAAAGCCGTCTTAATTATTCATCTTGGATTAGTCGCTGTACTGTTTGGTTTTGGAATTGGGCTAAATGAAGAGTAAATATTAAGGATATTAACGCGAAGATTATCTGTTGAACTTCCAAATGATTTAATACACATAAATCAAATTTATGCGGCAGCTTTCGTCAAAAAGGGGCAATCAATTAAGATCTCTAGATATTTTTGGTGTTTTTATGGAATGTCAATTAGGAATAAAAAAAAGAAAAATGCCCAAAATGAGGTCTCATAATTCTAAAAAAATGTTCTAAATCTACA
>CAMDCQ010000102.1 GCA_945890595.1 Chitinophaga pinensis | reverse complement strand
TTCCACTTCGCATCCCTCTTTCATGACCCCCGCCATCCATTTGACTAGTTACTTTTACACGTGGATTTTTACGTCTTACATATAAAGCACCTACCCCTTTTGGTCCATACATTTTATGTGCGGTAAAACTCATTAGGTCTATTCCGTCTGCTATTACATCCACGGGTATTTTACCTACCGTTTGCGTAGCATCTGTGTGAAATAAGATTCCATTTTTCTTCGCAATTGCTGAAATTGCCTTAATATCTTGAATCACGCCAATTTCATTGTTACCGTACATAATCGTAATAAGTATGGTTTTATCCGTAATCGCAGCTTCCAAGTCAGATAGGTTTATCAAGCCATCTTCATTTGGCGAGAGATAGGTTACCTCTCCACCCATTTTCTCTACTTTTTTACATGCATCCAACGTAGCTTTATGCTCCGTAGTTACAGTAATCAGGTGATTACCTTGAGATCCATACATTTCATACACCCCTTTGATAGCCAAGTTGTTGGCTTCTGTAGCACCTGAAGTGAAAATTATTTCTTTGCTTGTGCAGCCTATCAAGCGACCTACTTGCTCACGAGCATAATCTACCGCTTCTTCTGCATTCCATCCAAAACTATGGTTCCTGCTTGCCGCATTACCAAATTTTTCATTAAAATAAGGAAGCATTGCATCCAAAACTCTTGGATCCATTGGTGTAGTTGCGTTATTGTCTAAGTATATTGGGAAATTCATTCGTTGCTCTTATCTTTATTTAGATTAAATCTATGTGCAAATATAACGCCTGAAAGGGAATAGAGTTTGGATAGGTGATTGGTTTTTTTGATACCTAAAGAAACAAAAGTACATTTTACCTCATTCAGCTCACATGATCTTAAGACAAAGATGCAATTTCTGAATAATTATTGCCATCTTCCACAAACAATACGCAAAAACCTTCAATCACTTTAATGGTCAACTGAAAGACAAGAAATATTTGATTACCAAATCTATTTGATTGCAAAAAATTATAGTATCTCTTATCAAATGTTTACTTTTACCATCCCTATATTTTTAATGATATTAATACGTAAAATCTTATTCCTTTTTTTACTTCTATCGGTCTCATTTAATGTCAATGGCCAATCCATTAATCACTGGGAAACTGCCGTAAAAAATACAGACAAGTGGCTTTACCACTCAGGAAGTGAACCCGATATTAATTGGATGCAACCCAACTTTGACGCAAGAAATTGGACGAATGGACAAGGAGGTTTTGGTTACGGGGACAACGATGACAATACC
Organism: Chitinophaga pinensis; assembly: GCA_945890595.1. Lineage (GTDB taxonomy): Bacteria > Bacteroidota > Bacteroidia > NS11-12g > UBA9320 > UBA9320. Next base: position 7,077 of record CAMDCQ010000102.1, on the reverse strand, counting down.
ATCCTCAACACAACAAGTGCAGTCTATATTAGGAAAGTATTTTACCTCACCGACACTGCCGTAATACGTCACGCTATTCTTCATGCTGATTATGATGACGGTTTTGTTGCTTATCTTAATGGCGTAGAAATAGCCCGAAATAATATTGGGACTATAGGCACACCACCCAAATACACTGCACTTGCTGACACCTACAAAGAAGCTACACTATATAGCGGAGGGAAACCTGAAGATTACCCTATCGATCACGTTTCATTAAGGAAACTGATTAAAGAAGGGACTAATACCCTCGCTATTCAAATACACAATCAATCCTTAAGTTCATCCGATTTGAGCAGTAATTTTTTCTTAAGTTTGGGCATAACCGACCAAAGCAGAAATTACAGGCCCACTCCCGATTGGTTTACAGCTCCTGATTTAGGGAGTACGTTGCCCATTGTGGTTATTACCACTTTAAACAACGCAGAAATAAAAAACGAACCAAAGATTCCTGCACACTTGGGAATTATCGACCATGGAATGAATTTACTTACAGACACCTATAACGGTTATAATGGCGCCATTGCAATCGAAATACGTGGAGCCTCATCACAAAGTTTTCCAAAGAAAAACTATGGTTTTGAAACGCAGCTCGCTGATGGCAGCAATAATAACGTAAGTATTCTGGGCATGCCTTCTGAAAATGATTGGATATTACACGGGCCATACTCCGACAAGTCATTATTGCGCAATGCACTGGCCTATCACATGGGAACTAGTACTGGCAGGTATACCCCGAGAACTCGATTGTGTGAAGTATACATAAACTCAGACTATAAAGGGGTTTATATAATGACTGAACGAATTAAAAGAGATAAAAATAGGGTCAATATAGCTAACCTAAAACCAGAAGATATATCAGGAGATGAATTGACAGGTGGTTATATAGTACAAATAGATAGAGATGATTTAAGCTCTAACATAGACGGGTGGTATAACACTACTTCACCTACGAAATTTTATTCCTATCACGATCCAAAAGCAGAAGAATTGAAAGATGTTCAGCGAGAATATATAAAAAGCTATATCACGAGTTTTGAGAGTGCCATGTCTGACGCAGAATACTATTGGAAATTTAAAAACTTTGTAGACGTATCCTCTTGGGTAGATTATTTTTTGGTAACGGAAATAGGGAAGCACATTGACGCATATAAACTCAGCTTTTATATGCACAAAGTTAAAAACTCTGACGGGGGGAAATTGCATTTCGGACCCTTGTGGGATTTTAACTTGGCTTTTGGTAATTTTGATTTCGCATGCTCACCTGACCCTACGGGTTGGACCTACCAATTTCAAGGGACTTGCGACAACTCTCACCCATTTTGGGTAAAGAAGATTACGGATCTTTCTGAAGTTTCCAATTTAATCAACTGTCGATGGCAACAACTCAGAATCGGTGCTTTACATACCGATAGCCTAATACAATTTATAGATAATAGAATAGCTGAAATGGGGGATGCTCCAGCTAGAAACTTTGAAAAATGGAGTATACTGGGACAATACGTGTGGCCTAATGACTATGTAGGCAATAGCTATAAAGAAGAAGTTGTCTTTTTAAAAAACTGGTTAACCTCGAGATTGACATGGATGGACAACAATATGTTAGGCATTTGTGAGACTCCCGCAACAACAACGGATGTTTCTCGATTATCATCCATAGGGATTTTTCCTAATCCCGCATCAATTAGCGTCTTTGTAGATTTAAGTGATATAGATTTTATGCACGCAGATGTCTTTATACATAACTCATTAGGTCAAGAAATATTAAGACAAGAAACATTTGACGCCGTACTAAAAATTAATTTAATAGATTACTCACCAGGCGTTTACCTGCTAAAAATAGTTGCTAAGAGCGGGATTGTTTACACTCATAAATTTATTAAAAATTAACGCTAATTTTAACATTAACGAATTGCACATGTGAGCAAAAGACTAAACAAGTTTGCCTTAGCTCATTAGAAAGGTTCTTGATAATTGCTCAATTTCATTAGAATTCGCTAGGCGTAAACAATTGATTAAACTTGTAAAATGGAATTTAAACCAGCTAATCAAATACAAGATTTACAATATTTCGGAGAATTTGGAGGAGTAAATCCTTCTATATCCGACTCGTCTACATACACTTTTTTATCCGCAAAAACGATGTTTGATACGTTTGAGGGTAACGCGGATGGTTGTTATCTTTACTCTAGACACTCTTCCCCTTCAAATCTTTACTTAGGGCAAGCGCTTGCCGCTATGGAAGGAACAGAAACTGCCAATGTAACGGCATCCGGAATGGGCGCGATAACTGCTGTAATACTTGAATTATGCAAAGCCAATGATCACGTCGTTTGCAGCAGAACGATATACGGTGGCACATATGCGTTTCTAAAAAATTTTACTCCAGGTTTCGGAATTGGGACTTCTTTTGTCGATATAACCAATCTACCAGCGGTAGAAGCCGCTATAACTCCAGATACTAAAATTATTTATTGCGAAAGTGTCAGTAACCCATTGCTAGAAGTAGCGGATATAAAAGCATTATCGAGCATTGCTAAAAAATACAATCTTAAATTAATCGTAGACAACACCTTCTCTCCCTTATCTATATCACCATACAAGCTAGGCGCTGATGTAATTATACACAGCCTTACCAAATTTATTAATGGCTCAAGCGATACCGTTGGGGGCGTAGTTTGTGGGACGCAAGAGTTTATTAATCAGCTTCGTGACGTTAACAGTGGTGCCTGCATGCTTCTGGGCTCTACAATGGATAGTTTTAGATCTGCTTCTATTCTAAAAAATCTAAGAACATTGCATATCAGGATGCAGCAACACAGTAAAAATGCACAATTCTTAGCCGAACGTTTCGAATTAATGAGACTAAAAACGGTATACCCTGGATTGCCATCGCACCCGTCACACCACATTTTTAAAGAATTGATGAATGCAGAATATGGATATGGCGGAATGCTTACACTTGACACAGGAAGTCTTGAAAAAGCAAATCAATTAATGGAATTGATGCAGCATCGAAATCTTGGATATCTAGCAGTTAGTTTAGGGTTTTACAAAACACTATTCAGCGCACCAGGCAGTTCAACTTCTTCTGAAATACCAGAAAACGAACAGAAAGAGATGGGTTTAAGCGATGGATTAATACGCTTTTCTATTGGTCTAGATGCCGATATTGAGCGTACCTTGATGGCCATGACAGAATGCATGAAAGAGATAGGAATAATAAAGCCAGCATAACAAATCCATTTAATAGAAATAGTCATTATTCGACTCATTTGAGTTAGAATTTTGAATGAAAATTAGAACTATTACCTAAACTTGTACCGATGCAAAAAATTGAGCACATCGGGATAGCGGTAAAAGATATTGAAGAAAGCAATAAACTTTTTGCCAAATTGCTAAATTCCGAGCACTACAAGATGGAAGCCGTTGCTAGTGAAGGTGTCATTACCTCTTTTTTTCAGATAGGGGAAGTGAAAATAGAGTTATTACAAGCTACGTCGAAAGACAGTGCGATTCACAAATTTATAGAAAGTAAGGGTGAAGGTATTCACCATATTGCATTTGCAGTAGAAGATGTAAACTCAGAAATAAAGCGATTAAAAGCTGAAGGTTTTGATGCTATTCACCAAGAGGGCAAAGATGGCGCAGATGGCAAAATAATAGCTTTTTTACATCCAAAATCAACCAATCGTGTTCTAACCGAAATTTGTTCAGACAAACATGCTGCAGAATAAAAACATACGGTTAGCGCTCGGGATTATCGGAATCCTTACCCTTGGTTATCTTCTGTGGAACGTTCGCTTTATCATTTACTATTTTTTTGCAGCGGCAATTATTGCTTTTATTGCGAGACCTTTGATGCGCTTTCTAGGTAGGGTCAAGTTCAAAAATTGGGAGATGCCCAATTGGTTGAAATCTGCTACAGTATTAACGACATTTGTCATTATCATCATAGGACTTTTCAAACTTATCGTCCCAACGGTAATAGAACAAGCGCATATAATTTCAGAGATAGAAGCCAATACCGTAGTAAGCAGGATACAACCTTCTATAGAATCAGCATCCGAATGGATGAAAAAAGCCAACATTGATGAGTCAGAATTGCAAAATATCCTCAACAAAGAGGTGAATAAGATTTTTAGTATGGGTGATATCGGAAATTATATTAAAAATATCTTAAGCAGTATTTCAGATTCACTCATTGCAGCTTTTTCTATTCTTTTTATAAGCTTTTTCTTAATCAAAGATGGCAACATTGTCGACAACGTAGTGGAGAGTATAACACCAGACAAATACCTAGAGAAGATCAAAACTATTCTCAATGAAACAAAAGATTTACTTACCCGATACTTCTTAGGAGTGGTTATACAAAATAGCATAATCATGCTAATTGTAACAGTAGGCCTTATGATATTAGGTGTTAAAAATGCTTTACTTATTGGTTTCTTAGCCGGAATTTTTAATATTATTCCATACGTAGGACCTCTTCTTGGAGGACTTATAGGCATCAGTCTTGCTGCTACTGGTCAATTAGAATCCTATCCAGATTTGGCACTAACAGCATTTATACTTAAAGCTCTCATACCGTTTGCCGTGGCTCAAGTTTTAGACAATTTTGCTTTACAACCTATTATATTTTCTAAAAGTGTCAAAGCACACCCCTTAGAAATATTCATAGTTATCCTTGCGGCAGGTTCACTAGCTGGTTTAATCGGCATGATTGTGGCAGTTCCCGCTTATTCTTTTATCAGGATAGTTGCAAAAGAGTTTTTTAATGGTTACAAAGTGGTACAAGGCCTAACAAAGGATCTATAATCCCTTTGATTGGCATTTGTAATACATCACGTTGTTATTGTTTTATCAATTTTTGTACTTTTATTCCGTTATCTGACACTACCCTCAAAAAATAAATCCCAGCACACAACTTATCCGTTTTAAAAATACCGTTGCTACTATCAAGTGACATTAAAATAGAACCTGTTAAATCCGTTAACTCAATTTTTAAGTTATTCGCTTGGTCAACGTTGAATTTCAATTCATGCGAAAACGGATTTGGGCTTGTGCTAATTTTTTGTTTATCGAGATCACGAATTTCGGCTCTGTCACTACACAAAAGCTTATACATAAAAACAGCACTTTTTTGAACCATTTCATTTCTCTGTGTCTCATTTGTAAAATAACTAACGTGACCCGCGCTATTCGGAATGGTGACCAACTCAGAAACCATGCCTCTAACCTTCGCGAGACTATCCAATACAAAACTACCTTCTAACTCAACAATGTTTTGTCCAAAAACTTGACCATAACCATTTTTGTAGGGGACTGTTCCATCTCCATCGTCATGACAACTAAAGAGCGGAGGATCTGAAGAATCGTACCAATCGCCAATATGCAACGCCCCAGAGAAATTCAGTATACCTTTTATCGATTTAGATCCCAGCATACTAGTTGTATCCGTAATTAAACCTTCTGACCGAAGTTTATTTACAATATAACTTGGCAAGTTATCTGCATCATCCAACATTGCTGTATGACAAGCCATTATACTGCCTGACGAAATACCTCCGACAAATACTGCATTTGTATCTATGCCATAGGTGTTTGCTATAGCCGCATCGTTTAGTAAAAATTGTAGCGCTGCATTCATATCTACTACGCTTTTAACCACAACCGTTTGCATATCCCCAGCTGAAGGGAAGGGTATCAAAGGTAAGTCGTACAATCGATAATCCATTGAAACAGCAACAAAGCCTCTTTTTGCGTACTCCTCACATAACCAAGCTATATCAGTTCGCTTACCATTTATAAAACTACCCCCAAACGCTAATAGCACCATCGGTCTACTTGAACTTTGATCACCTTTAGGGGCATAAATATCTAGGTATAATTCGCGATCACGACCCGCAATAGTTTTGCCTTCACTAAACTTAATATTTGGCCAAGCATCTATTTCTGCGTTAATAACGCTTCTATATCTATTACCATCGCAGTCAGGATGATCTTGTGCAATTAAATTGGCTAAGGGACTAAAAACAAGTAGTAATAATAAGAATCGCATATTACGAATATAGTGAAAATTGTGTACGTCATACAACAAAAAAAATGGCTAGCAATGTATTGCTAGCCATTTAGTCGTTCAACTAAATCAGGAAAAACTATTCCCCTTCAGTAGTCTCTGTTTCTTGATTTCCTTCAGCTACTTCTGGAGTTTCTACTACCTCATCAACTTCTTGAGCGACAGTATCTGCAGTTTTAGCTAATGGTTTACTTCCTCTACGAGTACGTTTACTACCAGCCTTTGCTTTTGCGCTAGCAGATTTTGCTTCTAACATAGATTCATTAAAATCTACTAACTCCATCATACACATATCCGCATTATCACCTAATCTATTCCCTGTTTTCAGAATACGAGTATATCCTCCAGGTCTATCAGCAACCTTTGGACCGATTGTCGTAAATAATTCATTTACGGCATCTTTACTCTGCAAGTAACTAAACACTACTCTCCTAGAATGAGTTGTATTATCTTTTGATTTGGTTATAAGTGGTTCTACATAAACGCGTAAAGCTTTAGCTTTAGCTGTTGTCGTAAATATACGTTTGTGCGTCAGCAATGAGCTAGCCATGTTACTAAGCATAGCTTCTCTATGTGCTTTTTTTCTACCTAAATGGTTAAATTTTTTCCCGTGCCTCATTGTACTATAATATTATTCGTCTTCTAGATTGTACTTTGCTACATCCATACCAAAGTTAAGCCCTTTTTCTTTTACAAAATCCTCTAATTCAGTCAGTGATTTTTTACCAAAGTTTCTGAACTTCAATAAATCCTCAATGTGAAAACTTACCAACTCTCCTAACGTTCTGATCTCAGCAGCTTTTAGACAGTTGTATGCTCTTACAGAAAGATCCAAGTCAGACAATGATGTCTTAAGAATCTTTCTCATATGAAGCATATTCTCATCTACTTCATTTTTTTGAGATTGTACTTGAGTATCTTCTAGGATACTTTCGTCAGAAAATAAAACCAGGTGTCTA
>CAMDCQ010000101.1 GCA_945890595.1 Chitinophaga pinensis | reverse complement strand
GCGGCAGCATTGCGTTTTATTTTGTGTTGGTGATTAGCCTTTCTAATCTATCTTAGTAAGTGTAATTCTAGCATACTCTCCCATAAGGGCATATTCACCAAAAGAAGTAAACTGACATCTAGAACTAACATCCATAAAAAACCATTCACCTTCTAACTTGTCTTTACTTGTCTTTTTTAATTGTAAATAATATAAATCAAAGGCTTTTGGCCAAGGTAAAGGTTCATTATCAGGTATGCCATCTTGAACAAAACTAGCTAAATATAAAGATCGACTATATCCTTGGACTCCATTATAAGTGAGGTTATCTTTATCCCCATTTAATGGAATGTTGAACAATATTTGATTTCCTTCAAAATCTCTATCTGCGGTCTCATTTATTATAGCATATCCATCATCAGTTGCAATGATTTCAAAAGGGTCAAAAGAGTATGTCATCGGGCATCCATGTTCTGTACCCCAGTCTTGGCAACATACGCTGCCTGTATCTGTATCGATATAGATCCCATGAAAGTCTTGCATGTATCCTTCTACGGGGTCTGTGCAAAGAGGATATACAGCAGGTCGACGGATTACCGTTACATCTACTTTGTATTTGCCTGGGATAGAATCAAACAAGGGTTTGTCCTTGCACGAATTAATTGTGCAAAGAAAAACCACTATCGCTGTTAGTCTAATTGTCGCATTCATTTACATCTGCATATAGTTCTCCTCCTAATTCTACTTCAAATCCGGGTATTACGTTATACATAGTGTTGGTGCTAGCCTGTCTTACTTAGTCAACGTAAAAGAGCATTCCTTTTCTACTTTTAGGCCATCATAAGGTGGCCAGCTCTTGTTATAGAACTTGAAGGTGAGATCAACTTTAGTCCTATCTTTAGGCAGAATTGCAATCATCTCAAAACCTTTGTAATTGCTATTGCACTCCCCATCTTTTACAATATAAGACATAGGCCCTGTATAGTTTATGCTGTCATATTTTTGCAGCATTGTGATTACACCCGTACCAAATCCTCCTATAAAAATATCAATCTCAGAATTATTGCCAATTGGAGCATCGTGGATTGTCCCAAAAACAAGTTGCGTGTTTTCAATGCAATCACATTCATTCTCGCCTAGGAGCCATTCATTCACTGCCAAGGGTCTGCATACTAAACCGTTTAATGTATAGTTGCTATAAGTCCCTTTTTCGCATTCACACGCATCATTTTTCCAAACTTGATATTCGGGGCAATGTGTGCATTCGTCTTTATCCTTACAAGCTATGCTTGTAAGGATAAATGTTAATAGTATTACATTTAATAGTTTCATTGATTCACAAATTTAAGTGTTTTTGAAAATTGATTATTCGATAAGGTTATAAAATAGATAGATGTCCTATTCTCATTAGTTAGTTTTGTACGGTCTAGGATATAGTTTGTAGAATTTGAACTTTCTTTAACCAATACTTTTCCTGTAACATCAGTTATTACTATGTTATAAGCACCAATGTCTTGCGGCAAACTAACCGAAAAAAATCTCCATTGTTTACAATAGCCGCTTCTTCCAAAACATTTTTTGGTGTTACTCTTTCTACTTTGTTATAAACTACATCATCACACCCCTCATACGAAGGGCCAAAAACCTTATCGTAGTGTCTGTCTGGAAAAATCACGTAATTGAAATATGACATTGTTTGATTATACGGAGCATCCCAAGGTGTCCAAAACGCTAATTCGTAGCCTTCTTCTTTTTGTAATTTTGGTATGTCCTTTGGAGCTCCCCCGTGACTAAATAATTGATAGTTTGCATACTTTTTGCTACAGCAATACTTCTTCTCTTTAGTAGTGTTATTGAGAGGGAGTATCATAGACATAGAATAGTTGCTAATAGCTCTAGCATCACTCTCAAAAGAGCGTTTACCTCCTGCTTCTGTTCGTGTGGCCGAATACATAATAAGTTCTAAGGGTTTATTAATTTCTAGCATTACTACTTTTTTACTGTCAAAGTAGGGGTAATTTCTATTGGCACTGCCAGATGTATTAATTAGCCAAGGTTCTAATGTTAGCAATCTGCCGACTTGATTTATCACGGTGTCTAAGTACTTAGAAGCAAGAATACCATTGGTATCTTTAACCGCTCGTGCAGTATTTAAACCTAGACTTAGTGGCAGCGTATAAAATTCGGGATTGCGAGTCATACTTTGATTGGCAGAGGCTCCAGCACCGTGCGATTCTAAGACTTCTGCTTTACCTGCATTTACAAGTACCACAGTTGCGTAATCTTCTACATCTGCAAATGCATTTTTAGAAGCAGTACAAAAGCAACTAGGAGTATGTGCGTTTGCGGACAAATTTACATTGTACTGATAGTGCAAGTGAACTTCTTTCTTACAATTACAGCTATCTGGAACCTCACCTGTAGCTCCTTTTTCGCAAATTAAGTTTATGCCCATTTTTGCATAATTGTTTGCAAATTTTATAGTATTAGTAGTGTCTAAATTACTTTCTTCATGTTTACGTGAACCCAATCCACGCTTCTTACCCTCTACATGAAAATTAAAGTCATGGGACGGCCCAACATACGAAGTTTGTAAATGGTGGTAAACATCTGGACCTTCCCCAAAATACCCTCTACTGTGATTCGTAGTTAGTGGGTCTAGTTGATTAACTTGAATTAAACCTTTCATATCCTCTATTAGTGCCGTAGTCCTCATTACTTTTTTACAATGACAAGGACCTATTTGTTCATACATCACAGGCAAATCATTGGATTTAATACCGTCAGGACCCATCCAATCGTCAAAAACGGGCGGGTCGGTGCCAGGGTTATTGGTATTAAAATCCATATTTGCTAAAAAGTACTTTTGATAAAAAGCAATACGTTCAAATTTTGAAACACCAGGCATAGACATAATATATGAAGATAGAGGCTGCTCTACATTCATGCTCCAATAAGCTAGTGCATCGAATAATTTTCCAGATACTTCAATACTACTTTCATCGTCCCAATAGGTTTCAATTTCTCCAATCTTTATTTTTTGACCAAATTGGTTATTAGCATAAACAGGAATGTTATACCCTAAAGGTAATTCAGAAGCTAGAAAGTTGTTATTCCCTAGATTATAAGCCACACTATTTTCCTCAGTGTTAGGTAACCTATATTCTATAAAACTGACGACTTCAGGATATTCGACTTCAATTGAAGCATACACTTTATCTCCGTAGAGTATAGTGCTTTTAGATATTAGAGTTGGCAAGTAATCCTGCCCGTAATTTGTTAAGCTTAGCAACACTAGTCCCGCTAGCATTACCATTTTTGTTAAAATTTTTGTTTTCATTGTTTTGTTTTTTTGAATAAATGTTTTAAAAAATAAAATCAATGTCAGTGGCTCGCTCTTACTAAAAGGCCATATCCACCTTTGGCAGACAGTTTCAATAGGCTACGCTAACTTTTTTTAGGTTTAGCATAGCCTCTTACTTTTCTTTTTTTTTTAACCAGCAAGTACATTGCCCATGGCTAGCACTCCTCTTTTTACAAAAAATAAAACACCTAATATATCGTAGCAGCGATAGCCAAATGTGTGTATTCTACTGGTCTATCCCTATATTTTATTGGCTATTCTGGCGATTTTATGTTTCTATGTAGTGAGTCCTATTCAATAGAGTTTTATCAAAGCTAAAGCACAATACAATACCATACAATACAATACGCATTTTTATGACGTTTAAATGATAATTTGACGTCTTGTTTTAAGATAAAAGTGTTAGTGGTAACTAACCCGCCATCCACTCCACACCATTGGCTGTGGCCTTAAAGGAGCTTTCTCGCATTTTATCGCTATCATATACCCACGTCAAGCTATTGGCCTCATTAGCCGCTACTAGTAGTTTGTAGTGTATCAGGTTTTTAATGGCATCTGCTATTACACTGGCCTTTTTTTCGGATTGCACCTCAGCCACTATGCTTTCAAAAGTTTCTGGGAATATACACAGTCGAAGTACCTCCATTTCCAAATCTGGAAGCTCTATCATTTTAATTTTCTTTCTTTCCATTGGTATTTTAACACTTGTGATAACGGCGGCAAAATGGCCATGTACAGAATATGAAACGGCTGACCCAGCAGTATGGTTTTAAACCATCCCGATAAACTAAAAAACGAGCTAAAAGAACGATAAAACTTATTTTCCGCTAATACCTTTAGTACCACCAAAAATGCTGCTACGGTATATCCCACACTGTTAAATGACAGAAACGAGAGAACTATTACCACGTTGTAGAACCATACAAACGTAAGTATCCATGTATTTTGTTTTAGGTCATAATCGCCATTTTTGCTGGCCCAGCGTATCCGTTGGTTCCAAAATTCCCGAAAATGCTGAGGCCCCGATGTCATTACTATAGCATCTTGTGTTTGATTAAAACAAATACCCTCTGGACTTGTGGTATGCACATGTTGGAGTAGGTATATATCATCTCCGCTTGCTTTATTCTCTTTATACTTAAAAGATTCCAAAACTGTTTTGCGGTACGCCAGATTCGCACCGTTACATAGCATAGGTTTTTTCCAAGTTATATGTGCCGCTCCTATGGCTATAAGTGCATTAAAGTCTAACCTTACCATCTTTGACCAAAAATTAGTCGTTGCATAAAAATCTACCGGACCGCTTACCAACTGCACTTTTTCATTCGCAAAAGGATGAAGCATAGATACCAACCAAGTTGACGGTAATACACAATCAGCATCTGTTTGCAGTACAATATCCCCTGAAGCGTGCTGCCACGCCAGTTTTAAGGCTTCTTTTTTACCCGTAAATGAGTTATTCAACACGTTATACTTAAGGAAAATAGCGTTATCCGCAATCACATTTACACTGTTATCCGTACTTTGGTCGTTTATAAAAAGCACTTCTACTTGGTGATGTCCTAATTCTAAATCATTCAAAGATTTGATCAAAGCACCTAAATTTTGTGCTTCATTTCGAAATGGGATTACGATAGTCACAGAAGTAACAAACGAATCATCAATAGTCAACGGTATTATGCTGTTCCACAGCTCCGTATACTTGCTAAGCAGGCTATAATAGCCTAATCCCATAACTAACACCACAACTATATAAACTATCATTTATTGCGTACAGTGCTAATCACCAGGTATATCGTCCCTATTAAACCAGGCAAGATCAAGTTAATAAACCACAGGCAAGTCACAGCGTGCAAGATAGCATTATCGGAAAGTAAACTCCCAAATAATAGAGTCGTAACAAATACACGAACTCCTATATCCGAAATAGCAGGCACTGGTGCCACACTCTGCATCACATACGCTATTGGAATTAAAGCAATTGTATATACAGGCAATGAGAAATTAGAGAACAACTGCAACAGTAAAAAAAACTGTAGCGCAAAAACAGTGTATCGAATAAATGCAATCGCTACGACCTTGGCGAATAATTTACGATCGTACTTTTTTATTAACCTAAATGCTTTTGTAATTTGTTTGGGAATTCGCGGTTTTAACCAACGCAATAATGGCTTTATAAATAAAATGAGTAGGGTTATAAAAACCATGACCATTACCAGCATCCATACCTTATTAAATTCCTGCCAAACAAAACCGTAATCGCCCCAAAGTGCCATCCCTACTAAGCATGACAGACCAATACCGTAGGTCATCATGACCTGCGCAATATTTCCGGTTACCGTGGCTATTACCACTTTGATAGGATGTAATTTTTTGAGTAACAGCCCCCGCCCTATATATTCTCCCGAACGTGCCGGAGTGAAATTACTTATTGCCATGCCTCCCAAAATGGTTAAAAAAGCCCTCAAATTGCTAAGTCTAATTTCAGATCGTATGAGTAGTTTGAATTTCTGTGCTTCGGCGTTCCAATTAATAAGTGCCAAAAAGATAATCAAAAAGCACAAAAACGGATTTTGACGAAGTTTCTCCACTATTTCCGTAAACACACCCGATCCCATTTTGGACACTTGTGTCACAAAGAAATAAATAGATACTATACTAAACACCCATTTTAGTAAGGGATATACTCGTTTATAATCAAATGTTTGGGACCCGCGACTCAAGAGTGTATTATCTTTAGATGGCTATGGCTACATTTGCTCCTTAGCGTGGCGAAAGATAACAATTACGATAAGATAATCCTGGGAATAGACCCCGGAACCAATATTGCTGGCTACGGCATCATAGGAATCACAAAAAATGCTATGCAGCTCATCAGTATGGGTATTTTTGACTTACGCAAAGAAACAGATTACGCCAATAAATTGAAGGCTATTTTTGAAAAGTGCACCCAATTGTTGGACACCTACATGCCAGACGAAGTAGCCCTAGAAGCTCCCTTTATGGGTAAAAATCCGCAGAGTATGCTCAAACTAGGTCGAGCGCAAGGAGTGAGTATGGCCGCCGCCCTTAATCGTCAGATTCCCGTATTTGAATACGCTCCCTTAAGAGTAAAGCAAAGTGTAACCGGTAAAGGAACTGCAACCAAAGAACAAGTAGCTGCTATGGTAAACGTATTGCTCAAGATAGAAACCAAACATTCTAAGTTGGATGCCACGGACGCTGTAGCTGTAGCAATATGCCATCATTTTATGACGAGTGGTAAGCCCGTTAAGCAAAAAGAAAGTTATGGAAGTTGGGCTAGTTTTATTAGTCAAAACCCAGATAAAGTAAAATAACTAGGACGCTTGAAATGCATCGGAAATAGCCTTTGCTATTTCGCGCATTCTTTCTGGAGCTAATTTTAATTTTGGATTTGCAAAGCTTACATCACCTGCATCATGTATGGGAATAAGATGAATGTGCGCATGAGGCACTTCAAGTCCCACGACTGCAACACCCACTCGTTCACACGGGATAGTGGCATCTATAGCCCTTGCCACCTTTTTTGTAAATAACATTAGACCACTATAGGTGACATCGTCTACATCAAAAAGATAATCTACCGCTACTTTGGGAATAACCAAGACGTGGCCTTCTTTAACAGGGAATACGTCTAGAAAAGCCAAGAATTCACGCGTCTCAGCGACTTTATAACAGGGGATTTCTCCCGCGACTATCTTTTCAAAGATCGTCATTAGAGACTAATCTCTAATATCTCGAAGTGAATAATCCCAGCAGGCACTTGAATCTCTGCAATTTCACCTAGTTTTTTACCCATAAGACCTTCCCCAATTGGTGATTTTACCGATATTTTACCCGCTTTCAAATCTGCTTCACTTTCATCTACAATGGTGTAGCTTACTTCTTTATTAACTTTTTTATTAAGCAATCTTACTTTGCTAAGTATGTTCACCTTACTTAGGTCAATATCTTTTGGATCAATGACTCTGCAATTAGCCATTGTATTTTTAAGTTGAGATATTTTCATCTCCAATAGACCTTGCTCCTCTTTTGCAGCGTCGTATTCTGCATTTTCAGACAAGTCACCTTTGTCTCTAGCATCCGCTATTTGACCAGTAATACGTTTACGCTCTACCTTTTCTAAGTGCGCGATCTGTTCAATCAAAGAATCATATCCTTGTTGGGTTACGTAGTTTATTGCCATTATTTTTATTTCGTTGGTTGTATAAAAACACAATGTTGCGGCTCTAAGTGAACCGCAACATTGCAAAGATAATTTTTATTTGTAGGTATAACCGATATTACTCGCCTATATTAAGTCGTACACCAAATGTATGAGAACCTCCAAAAGGATTAGAATGTCTGTAGGCGTAATCTAAACCAAAAGTAGTTTCAGAATCTTTACTCACAGGTACTTCAAACGTGAAGCCTCCAGTTATTCCCGTAAATGCATTGGTTCTTGTATCGTAAGTTAGGATACCTTTTTCGTAGCCATGACCAGCTCTTAGCTGTAACATTTTCTTGTACCCATACTCCGCACCCAATGTAAATTGGTTGGCTGAGAATGCGTTGTTCGTAAATGTAAATGCAGGCGTAAATCTATGAAAATAAGTTTCATCGCTTTTGTCTAATCTTATATCATACGATGCACTTATATTCATTAATGTAGGAAGATTAAAGCTTGCGGCACGCTGACTTACAGTAGCCTGCTGATCTGTTTCTGGATCCGTTCTTTTTACAGACAAACCATCACCCGAATAGGATGCATCTGGACCTATGTTTTTGAGGGAAACACCAAACTTTACATCATTTTTCTTTATTTTTTTATACCCTTTATCTTTGGGGTTACTACGTAAAGTTGTGATGTATTGTATTCCTGCATCTAAGCCTAAACCTTGTGCTTTAACGTTGGTGATAGACTCTGAAAAAATCTTAAACCCAACACCGCCAGAAATCTCTCTCGTAAATTGCTTAGAGTAAGCGGCAGACAGATTGGTGAATCTTGGTTTATAAGTACCTATTCCTCCATCAGGCTGAT
>CAMDCQ010000100.1 GCA_945890595.1 Chitinophaga pinensis | reverse complement strand
TGGACAGAGTTTGGATTGGAATGCACCTATGGTTTTACTGTTTTCTTTGATTCACTTTGTAATTAATTATCGATGTAGATGACATTGATTTTGAGAATAACCCAGAACATCTTGGAAGCATTATAAGTAAAATTGATGCGGAGATTAATGGGTTGTTTTGATGCTTAGTAAAGAGTTATTGGTTAATGGTTGTTTGCTGAATGCCAATGTTCCCTAATTCATTTGTTAGGGTGAGTATTTAGGAGTCCCTTGCAAGTTCAAACTCAAACGCAAGTTCAAACTCAAACACAAACGCAAACGCAAACGCAAACTCAAGTTCAAACTCAAACGCGAACTCAAGTTCAAACTCAAACGCGAACTCAAGTTCAAACTCAAACGCGAACTCAAGTTCAAGTTCAAACTCAAACGCAAACTCAAGTTCAAACTCAAACGCGAACTCAAGTTCAAGTTCAAACTCAAACGCAAACTCAAACTCAAGTTCAAACTCAAACGCAAACTCAAACTTCAAGTTTTGTTTGCTGCTATGTACAAGCTTTCAATTCTAATTAACTACTTGTAGTTGCTTACTACCCACCTTTCCGTTTTCATTTGTTAGGGTGAGTATGTAGTTTCTATTTAAAAGTTCAAACTCAAACTCAAACTCAAACGCAAACTCAAACTCAAACTCAAACGCAAACTTCAAGTTTTGTTTGCTGCTATGTACAAGCTTTCAATTCTAATTAACTACTTGTAGTTGCTTACTACCTACCTTCTTTAAAATATAGGCCAACACCTTTTGCGAAATACAAATATAAATGACCCCAAGCTTAAGTTGCATGGGTTGCTAGAAATTTAATGAAAGAGAAAGGATACTAGGCATCCTCTAGCAACTTCAGCACCGTCCAAGCTGCTTCTTCGCCTTTGTGGCCGTGCTTGCCTCCTGATCGTTCTATGGCTTGTAGTTGAGTGTCTGTAGTGAGTAGCCCAAATGCTACAGGAATATTATGCTTGATGGTTACATTGGCTATGCCGTTGGCCACTGCATCACATATAAAATCGAAGTGACGGGTTTCACCTTGTATGACTACGCCAAGACATATTACGGCGTCATATCCGTCGGTAGCTAGTTTGTTGGATGCGTATATGAGTTCATATGATCCAGGAACATCCCAAACTTTTATGTTTTCGGAAGGAATACCTGCTTCGGTTAACGTTTTGAGTGCTCCGGCTTTCAGTTTGGATGTAATTTCGCTGTTCCACAAAGCCGTTATCACACCAATTTTAAAATGGGTGTGAGGTAGATTTAGTTTTTGATTTAGAAATGTTTGACTTGCGTAGTCTGCCATTAAGAGGGATTACTGTGCAGTCATTTTAGCCTTAGCACGAGCCATTCTGAGCTCGATATTTTGGGCGTATTTAGAATCGCTGTAGTCATTAAAAATAAGCTCATATGCCTCATAAGCGTCGTCATATGCTTTTGCTTCTTCGTATGCCATACCAGCTTTTAATAGTGCATATGGTGTTGATACACTATTGTTTCTGTGATTTGCAGCTTTCATATATCTATCTCCTGCATCTTCGTATTTTTCTAGCTCAGAAAGACAATCTCCTTGTAAAGTTATAACCTGTGCAGCCATTATTTCATCTTCCATGGTTACATCTTCTAAATAGTCTAGGGCTTCATCGTATTTTCCTTTTTGTAAAAGAATACGACCAGCAAAATAAGCTGCGCGTTCGCCTACTTTGGTGCCACTATATTCATCTGCAAGCTCTATCATACCCATAAATTTTGCAGCGTCACCATTCAAAGCGAGGTCAAGTGAATCCATACCAAAGTATCTTTCTGCCATAAAAAAGCTATCGTTAGCTTCTTCTTCCAAAGCTGGCGTATATATGCTTTTATAATACCAAATACTTGCGGCTAATACGATTAGAGCAATACCTGCAATAGATACGTTCTTTTTATTTTTTTCGTAAAACTCAGTTATTGACTGAACGCCCTTTGAATCGATGATTTGTTCTTCTGTACTCATTTTCTTTAAAAGTCTGCAAAAATATACTTATTCTACTATAAAAGGGTATTCTGTTTCATATACATCTGTGTATAGCTCAGATGCATCAGGGAATGGTGAATTGTCTGCGAATTCCACAGAGTCAGCTACTTCTTTTTCTATCTCTTCATCCAAAGCGTCCAATTCCTTTTGAGTCATGTATTTATTTTTTAGAATAGTTGCTTTCACCACTTCAATTGGATCTATTTTTTGATAGGCTTCAACTTCGTCTTTGGTTCTGTATTTAGCTGGGTCTGACATAGAGTGTCCTCTATATCTGTATGTTTTAAGCTCTACAAACGTTGGTCCTTTGCCTTCTCTTCCTCGTTTAGCAGCACGTTCCATGCTTTCATGAACGGCTTCGCAACTCATACCATCTACTTGTTCAGCTGGCATATCAAATCCTGAAGCAATTTTATAAATATCAAGTACGTTCGTGGTACGTTCTACAGAAGTTCCCATTGCGTAATTGTTATTTTCACAGATGAATACTACGGGTAAATTCCATACCATAGCCATATTAAATGTTTCGTGTAAAGCACCTTGTCTTACCGCACCGTCACCCATATAGCAGAAACACACATTGTCTGTACCGTTGTATTGTTCTGCTAGTGCGATTCCTGCACCTAATGGAATTTGACCACCAACAATACCGTGTCCGCCAAAGAAATCGTGTTCTTTGCTAAACATGTGCATGCTACCACCTTTACCTTTGCTACAGCCGTCGATTCTTCCGAATAACTCAGCCATAACTGCATTTGCCGTGATGCCCATTGCTAAAGCATGCCCATGATCTCTATATGCTGTAATTACTTTATCGCCTTTTTGCTTGGCTGATGCCATACCTGCAACTACTGCTTCTTGGCCGATGTACAGGTGACAAAACCCTCTTATCTTGTTTTGTCCGTACATTTGAGCAGATTTTTCTTCAAATCTTCTGATGAGCAACATTAATCTATACCAATCAATGTAAGTTTCTTTGGTGTGCTTTGCTTTTGCCATTTTATATTTGGAGCGGCAAAAATAACAATTTAAATTCCGTAAAAAACACCTTTGAAGCTACAAAGTCTTTCTCTTATATTTTTTAAAAATCATTCCGATTTCAAATGGGAAGGGGTTGATGACGTCATAGCCATAGCAGGATTAAACGGTGCAGGTAAAACTTCCATTCTGGATGCTATTCATTTCTTGTGCGTGGGTAAATCTTATTTTACGGCAACCGATGTGCAGTGCATTCAAAATGACGCTTTGCAATCCGGTATTATTGCTAAACTCCAAACGGAAAAGCTTACCGACTTAAAAATAAAGTTAAAAAGAGGTGGTAGAAAAGTGATTGAGCGCGATGGGGTGCCTTATAAAAAGATGGTAGAACACATCGGCCAGTTTCTGGCGGTGGTCATTGCTCCTAGTGATATTGAGTTGGTTTATGGAGCTAATGAAAAACGAAGATCATTTATAAATCAAATACTTTGTCAGGTAGATGGCGGTCATTTGATAGATTTGATGACGTACAATAAGTTACTGGATCATCGCAATAAACATTTGAAACAGGATGTGGTTGACGATGCCTTACTTCAAACGTTAGATACCCAAATTGCCCCACTCGCGCAAGCGATTTATGCTAAAAGAGAAACCTTTTTAAGTGAATTTAGTGCTGTTTTTGCAGATGAATATCACAGGATTTCAGGAGAACGTGAACATATTATTTTGCACTATACGAGTCAATTGCAATCTAATTCTTATCTAGATGTAGCAGCCCATTGTAGGTCGAAAGATTTGGTATTGCAGCGCAGTAATGGAGGAATTCACAAAGACGAGTTAGAGCTTGAACTTGGAGGATTGAGTTTGCGTAAATATGGCTCACAAGGTCAAATTAAGTCGTCACTAATTGCACTAAAATTGGCAGAATACAAGTATTTACAAAAGCATACCTTAAAGAATCCATTTCTGTTGTTGGATGATATTTTCGAAAAAATAGATGAAGAAAGAGCTCAAGTGCTTACACAGATTATTAAAAATGATAACTTTGGACAGATATTTATAACCGATACGAATGAGCTTCGCCTTACCGCTTTTTGTGAGGCCATTGGTAAGCCATATACTACACTATTATTAGCTTAAATCAGAACATTGTCAGAAGAGAAGACCATACAAGAATTGATGAAAAAATTATTTTCATCGTATCAGCAGGGAAATAAATATCAAGAAACCGCAGTAGTAAATAGCTGGGAAACTGTTGTAGGTACTATGATTGCACAGAAAACAGTAAAAGTATACATCGCCAAAAAAACACTTCATCTGACCTTATCTTCTGCACCACTTAAGAATGAATTAAGATACCACAAACTTGTATTGATAGAGAAGGTAAATACATTTGCCGGCAACGAAATAATAAACGACATAAATTTTTATTCATAAATGATTCATAAAATAGCGCCATCCGTTTTAGCAGCAGACTTTGCCAACTTACAACGCGATGTAGAGATGGTAAATGAAAGCGAAGCAGATTGGTTTCATATAGATATAATGGATGGGGTGTTTGTACCCAATATTTCATTCGGTTTTCCGGTGATGCAAGCTATTGCCAAGCATGCTACCAAGCCACTGGATGTGCACTTAATGATTGTAAATCCAGATGAGTATATACAAGCCTGTGCCGATGCGGGTGCCGAAGTCATTACGGTTCATTACGAAGCGTGTACACATTTGCATCGTACGCTATGTGCCATTAGAGAAGTGGGCTGTTTAGCTGGCGTTGCTATCAACCCGCATACGCCTGTGCACTTACTCAACGATGTCTTTACTGAAATTGATCTTATCTGTGTGATGAGCGTAAACCCAGGATTTGGTGGACAAAAATTTATAGAAAATACCTACTCCAAGCTGCAACAACTCAAAAATATTTGTGAGCTAAAGGGTCATTATCCGTATATCGAAGTGGATGGCGGAGTGAATGTAGAAAACTATCAGAAACTTCTAGAATGTGGCGCCAATGTATTGGTAGCGGGTAGTTCGGTATTTGCTAGCGCAGATCCTACTAAAACCATTTGGGAACTAAAACAATAGATCTAGACTTCCTACGTTAGAACTTTTTTGACACGAATTTTATCGATATTCTTTTTTGCACTTATAGCTATTCAAGGCTTTGGACAATCGTATGCTACGGTATCTGGTAAGATTTATGATGATCAATTTGCACCATTATTCGATGTATTGGTCAAAATTGTTGAAACGGGAAAAATAACCAGAACGGACGAGAAAGGTAATTATTCCATACAAGTTCCCGCAGACCAAAAGACAACAATACAAGTGACTTTTTTTGGGGAGCGCATGGAACGCGTAATCCCTGCAACGGCCGGTGGTACTGCAGTAACTAGGAACTTTACGTTACAATCCACTTCCTTTGGTACGGCGGTAGTTACTCAAAAAATAGATCGTGGTCCTGTTATTAAGATTAAGCCAAAAGAAATAGAACGATTTGCTAATACTGGCGGATTTGAGCAACAGCTTAAGCTGATAGGTTTGGGAATAAGTACTTCGGGTGGAGATCAGTCATCTGCTTACAGTGTTCGCGGAGGAAACTTTGATGAGAATCTAGTGTACATCAATGATATTGAGATATACAGACCTTTTTTGGTACGAAGCGGTCAGCAAGAAGGGTTAAGTGTAATTAATCCGGATTTGGTTGAGAGTGTTTCATTCTCGGCGGGTGGTTTTCAAGCAAAGTACGGGGATAAGCTTGCTTCGGCTTTAGACATCAAGTACCGCCAACCTGATTCGTTTGCGGCCACGTTTCAGGCAAGTTTGTTGGGGGTTAATGTGCATTTTGAAGATAAATCAAAAAATAAACGATTCACCTATCTCACGGGTCTTCGCTATAGAAGTAACCAGTATTTATTAGGAACTCTGGATGTTCAAGGAGAATATAAACCTCGGTTTTTTGACGTACAGACACTGTTGAGATACCGAATAAACTCCGCATTGAGTTTATCCTACTTAACCACTTTATCGCAAAATAGATACGCGGTAACCCCTGAAAGTCGACAGACTAGTTTTGGAAGTATAAACAGTGCCCTCAGTCTCAATATAGCCTTTGGTGGTGGTGAGGTAATGCAATATACCACGTGGATGAATGGTCTGAGTTTGGAGTATCAACCTTCGGAACGATTAGAATTAAAACTAAATACCAGTAGTTATACCACCAGTGAAAGCGAACATTTTACGGTAGAAGGGGCCTATCGATTGTCTGAATTAGAAACGAATCTTGGGTCGGTAGATTTTGCCAATGAAAAAAGGCTCTTGGGTGTAGGTTATTTTATTGACCATGCACGAAACGACCTTCAAGCGCAGGTGTATACCGCTTCCCACAAGGGACGCTATATCATCAAAAAATCAACTATTAACTGGGGAGTGGGATACACCAATGAGCGTATCAAAGACAAGCTCAAAGAATGGAGATACAATGATAGTAGTGAGTATAACATTACCACACGAGAGCGGACCGGAGATCCCAATGCTATCATCCTAGATGAGTTTGTAAAAGCCAATATTAACCTGGCCAGTTATCGTTTTAATGGATATATACAAAATGCGCAAGTTTTTGACCGGGCAAATAATTTTAGAGCGACATATGGTATTCGTTCCAACTACTGGAGTTTCAATCAAGAAAATGTTATAAGTCCTCGTCTTCAACTTTCTTGGGAACCGCACAAAAGTGCTAATGATACGCTGCGAAAACACTTACAAGATTCCTTGTCAAAGGTTGATTTTAACTACAGTATAGATACCCTACGAAACTTAGTTCAGCTTAGAAGTAAACGTGACTGGTTATTGCGTTTTGCCACAGGATATTATTACCAACCCCCGTTTTATAGAGAGTTGCGAGATCTTAACGGTGTGATTAATGCCAATTTAAGAGCACAACAATCTATCCATTTTGTGGTGGGAGGAGACCTTAATTTCTTAGCGTGGAACAGGCCTTTTAAATTTATATCAGAAGTGTATTACAAGCACTTAGATCGTATGGTGCCGTATGTGGTAGACAATGTTAGAATTCGCTATTTAGCCGATAATACAGCACAAGGTTACGCCACGGGAATAGATGCACGGGTGAATGGTGAGTTTATAGAAGGAGTGGAGAGCTGGTTTAACATGTCTATTATGCAAACCAAAGAGCGATTGTATTACCAAGACAAAAACGGACAAGAGCAACTGAGTGATTGGTTAAAACGACCAACAGATCAACGGGTTAATTTCTCTATTTTATTTCAGGATGAGTTGCCAAGTAACCCGAGTTATAAAATGAACTTAGGTCTTGTTTTTGGGAGTGCAATGCCTTTTTATCATGATGCAGAGAATAGACAAAAAGTGGGCTTTACGATACCAGCTTACCGAAGAGTAGACATCGGTTTTTCTAAAGTCTTGATTGATGCAAAAAGCGAGACCAGGCCCACGTGGTTAAGAAATACGGAGTCGTTGTGGATGAGTTTAGAGATTTTTAACTTGTTACAGGTGAATAACACCAGCTCCTATATTCTCGTTAAAGATTTCGCCAATACGGTTTATGGCGTACCCAATTACTTGACCGGAAGACGGCTGAATTTACGATTTATCTTGAAGATATAACTCGTTACAAGAACAAGAACTACTCGTGATTGTGTCCAGTATGATCCTCTTGTTCTTCCTCTTTTATTTCTGTGGGAGAAGTTTCGTTGGGATCTATTACATATGCCTCAAACACCAAATGAATTTCACCGATGTTGCTTTCGATATTAATACCCTTTGCATTATATCCAAGGCGTTTGTCTGTATCAAACGTTGCTACAATACTGTCTTTTTGTCCTCCTTTAATGGCGTAGGTAGGATATTCGGCCACGGTACACCCGCAGGTAGGTTTTACTCTTTTTAGCAGCAAATCTGCATCGCCTGTATTGGTGAAATAATAGACTACTCGCAATTTGGAACCTAATATTACATCGTTAAAGAGCTGCGATTTCGTTTCAAAAGTTGCTTCTGGTCGTTTTTGACCATTTGCTACAACGGTACCGAGTAAAAAGAAAAATAAAATGGTGTATTTCATCACTACGAATATAGACTAATACCCTATTAAGAAAGTTGCATAACTGACGTTTAACGAATTATTTGGGTTAAAGTGATTACATTATCGTCAGTTGATATAAGCGTAAGCTGGCGAGGTATATCTTTATCATATGACTTCTCTTGTACATAGAAAGTATAGGGTATGTCTTCACTTACAAAGGAGAGCGTATTCCTTTTGTAGCGGTATTTTACTTTTTCGGATTTTGCAGAATCTCCGATATAGAGGCTTTTTGAATCAAAAAAAAGCTCCAATGTTCCGATATCCAAAGTATTATT
>CAMDCQ010000099.1 GCA_945890595.1 Chitinophaga pinensis | reverse complement strand
AAAATCGTCCCGTTTGAGCGGGACGATTTTTCGTTCAAGCGTAAGCTGAACATCTCCTTTATAGCTATGTGGACGGCTGATGTATCCTATAGATATCAGGCTATCCTTGTTAATCATAGCGTATAATTATGCGTTTTCTTCAGAAGTTTCCTCTGCAGGAGCTGCTTCTTCAGTTACTTCAGCAACAACCTCATCAGTAGCTTCCGTAGCCTCAGCTACTTCACCTTCTGCTGCTTCAGTCGCATCTTCCACAACACCTTCAGGTGCCGTTTTAGCTGCGATAGCTTTAGTTCTTGCTTCTTTTACTTCTTCCTCACGTTTATGTGCTGCTGCTGCTTCATCGGCTGCTTTTTGAGCTAAGCCATCTGTTTTCGCACCTACTCTGTTTGCTTTTTCCTCTAACCAAGCTGCAAATTTTGCATCTGCTTGATCTTGAGTCAACGCACCTTTTGTTACACCTTTGTTCAGGTGGTGCTTATACAAAGCACCCTTGTAAGAAAGTATTGCTCTTGTAGTGTCAGTTGGAACTGCACCATTACTTAACCAACGAACCGCATCGTCTAGGTTAAGATCAATTGTTGCCGGATTGGTATTCGGATTATACGAACCAATTCTCTCAATAAATCGACCATCCCTAGGAGCTCTTGCATCCGCCGCCACAATGTAGTAGAAAGGTTTTCCTTTTCTTCCTTGTCTACGAAGTCTTAATTTTACCATTTGTTATTTTTTTATATGTTGAATATAAGCCTACCGGTTCTCCTTCTTCCAGCAGGGCTGCAAAAGTGCCTTTTTATTTTTAATTTACCAAGGTTTTTTATGAGCCAAGATTAGTACTACATCGGCTCATCGCTAACCCATTATAAAATCACGTTAAGCGTGATTTTTATGCTTCTTCAAACGACATAGGATACGTATCGTTATCAAGTAATACCAGACATAACTGAACAGAATTCACCTCGAACAACTAGACTTTGAGGTGAATACGGATTCTGGTAGTGTTAATACTCCATTCAACAATTATGGAGTTGGTTCACAACTGCCTCATCCTGCTAGTTGATTTTATCTTCTTATTGGTTCCTCGGAAGCCTCTTTACTCTCTCTGAATTTTCGGATATTGTATGAAAAGGAAAGCATAATGTATCTGGTAAGCACATTGCTATTGGTCTCTTCGTAATAACTCCCATAAAAATTTTGCGCGACGTTATTATTTTGACCTAGAATATCATACATGCTGAGTTGAACTTCACCCATTTTGTTTTTAAACACTTGTTTACCCACACCCGCGGTCCAAAGAAGCACCCTGTTATTAAGCACTGAACTTAACCCGAAGTATTCTTGATGTTGAAGTTGGGTACGGAAGGTAATCCCCTTTGCCATAATCCAATCGTATTTTACTTTGGTTGTCTGGATGAGGTATTGATTGTTTAGTGCCTGATTCAAGGAATTGCTTGCTAAATTATAGTTAGATTCTGTAGATACCGTAAAATCAATCTTATCGCTAATGTTGCTGCTAAGCACTAAACCAAAACCATAATTTTGAGTTAACGTTTGGGTAGTGCTGTAATTAATAACCGACGGCACGTTGGTAACACCTCCCGAAACATTAATATTCAAGTTACTCTTTATCCTTTTTAGGGGAAATCCATAACTCACTAATCCATTTGCGTTATACTGTCCGTCTGCATTTACAGGCATATTAAGTTGTGTCCCTGCAGTTAGGGGTATGCCGTTAAGTGTAGTATCGCTACGCGCTGTAAGGGTACTTTGTGTGATGTAATTAGAACTCAATCCACCACTAATCATGGCATAAAATACCGAATTTTTTTCGGTATTGGTTTGGTTGTACTTAGCCCTAAACCAATGGCCGTATTGTTGCGTTAGTTGAGCATTACCTGTTTTAAGTTGCAATGGATTACTGTTATCTAAAACATTGGTTAATTGACTTGCTTGCGGCTTTGTCGTATATGCTCTGTACATCGCGTTCCAATTTGCATTATTCTTCAACTGCCTTCTGTACATGGCAAATGGTAAAATATTTTGAAATGTTTTGTTAATATTTTCGTCCATTGGCAGTGTTTGCATATTGCTAAGCAATGCTTGTTCAAACTTTATTCGGACCACAAAGCCTCCATTTCTATCAAACTTGCGCATACCCAAATCTGCAGAATGAGTGTTCCAGTCATTGTTATAACGAGAGGACAAGCTCGTGTCCAAAAAGCCCGTTGAAATCGGTGTAATCCCACTCATAATTTGCTTATGGGTATTTGCTTGGCTATTTTCAAACGTATAGCTTACAAATGCGCCTAAGCCTTTATCTTTGATAGGTTCGCTATACATGGCTTGCGCAGTCCACCCATTAGTGGTTTCCGTTAAATCTCCTTCTTGGTTTATTTCTGGCGTTGTAATCGTATTATTAGAATTTAAACTATTCAGCCCAGATGTATTATCTACGTCATTTTTAGCCTGTAAAAACAAACTACGTCCCCTTTTTTCTCCGTTAAATCGAAACATTAAATCATTGCTCATTTTGAGCGCATTTAGGTCGCTACCAAAATTTTGAGCCAATTGATTGATTAGTGCGGCTTCTTTTGATGTATTGCTGGCTAATAAGCTAGCGCCATTATTTTGTTGAACACTGATGCTAGGCACGTAAAAAAACGACATTTTGGGATTCACCTTGTAGACGATTTTTGCATTCAGTTTATGATTTACATTTATACTATTGGTTGTATCTTGCTCTTTGTATTGTTGACCATTTGCTTCGTTTAGGTAATATAATTGGTACGTATTTTTAATCGCATTATTATCACCTCTATTTATGAAATAGCTCCCACTTACATCAACCTTACTACCCCATTTATCTTGATAATTTGCCCCACCAGCTAAGGTTTTTGTGATTCCGTTGGATGCACTTACCTGAAAATCATTTTCACTGCCACCAGCAGAGAATCCACTCATAGACGATGGCCTTCCGCCTCCGCCTGGACCTCTTCCACCACGGCCACCTCCCTCACCACTGTTATCTCCAATTACCCCAAGTAAATCTTCAGTACTAAAGTTTTGTTGATTGATATTATTGACCTGCCCCAAAAGCGATAATCTTCTGTCGCCTCTAAACATGTTTACATTAGCACCTGCGCTGTATCTGCCATCCGATCCTGCTCCCGCATACGTTCTTCCAAACTCACCGTTCCGCATGTTTATTTTGGTAACAATATTGATGGTTTTTATACGTGTTCCGTCATCTACGCCACTTGCTTTACTTTGCTCACTCTGATCGTCGAATATTTGAATTTTGTCCACTACTTCTGCAGGTAATGTTGCCAATGCAGTTTTCGGATCTTGCCCAAAAAACTGTTTACCATCTACCAACACTTGCTGTACTTTTTCACCTTGCGCCTTAAGCTCGCCATTGGTATTTTGTACTCCAGGCATTTTCTCAATAAGGTCTCCTGCATTTGCATTTTGGGTTGTTTTGTAGGCTTGGGCATTAAAAGAGGTGGTATCCCCACTTACCGTAGCTTTCAATGCCTGCCCTTTAACCTCTATACCTTTCAGCTGTTCCGTATTTTCACTTAACAATAGAGTGCCCAAATAATCATCGCGCCAAACTCTAATTGGCTCAACGTATGGTATCATTCCTAAATAATTAATCTTAATTGTGTATTCTCCGGGTTTTAAATTCAAGGTGAATTTTCCTTGCCCGTCGGAAACAGCCCCACCTGCCAATGTGCTATCAGGTGCCACTACAAAAACGGTCGCTCCAATAATAGGCTGTTTGGTTTCTTTGTGCTTGAGTGTTCCACTAATAGGATACGTTGTTTGTGCAGATGAATTTATATAGATAAAGGCTATAAGGATGGTCGTTATTATCTTCATTTTACTATTGAGATGGCAAATGTAATCTTGAATTGAATTCTATTTTGATTGTATACTTCTTTTTCTCTGACGTTAAGGTGTAAAAAACTATTCTTTAATGGTTTAAAATAATGAAAAAACATATTCTACATCTTCTATTCCTAGCTATTGTTTCCATTGCCTTTGCTCAAGGAAATCGAATGCATTAAATTTTGATGGGAGTAATGACTGCGTTCTAACTCGAACCTCTATATTTGCAAACATTGAAACAGTTCGTTTCCATACTACTGATAGTCATTTTTGCATTTGCAGGAAGTACCTCTATCCTGCATAATTTGCAGCACGAACAGCTTCATTGTGATGAAGGAAGCGCGCACTTCTGTGAAGAATCTGGACATCATCATTGTGCTCTTTGCGATGTGGTGTTTTACCCCGCAATGGCTACCCCTTCATGCTATGCTAGTTCAACTATATCTTGGAATATTGAACTGCATTCACTTTTAAGTGAGGCAGTATCTTCACGTATTGTGCTTCATAGAGCCAGCAGAGCTCCCCCTTTAGTCTAATCGACATCTTCGTTTCGTCTTTTACTAAAGTTTCATCAATTTAATTAATCAAAAAAATATGCGAAAAATATTCGCTGTGCTGATGCTATGTAGCTTCAGCGAATTTGCGCTATCGCAAATTAAACTTTCTGGGGTAGTGCTTGACAGCGCTACACAAAAACCATTGAACAATGCGTTTATGACGCTGGGGGCATATAAGGTTATTGCCGATGCAAATGGAAATTTTTCAATCCCACAGCTTACTGCAGGTAGCTATACCCTTACTATTACACATATAGGATGTGACCCATTGGCTCTGCGTCTTTTTTTAGTCAAGGATACGTTTATAACCATCTTTCTGCCACACCATCTCCATGCTTTTGAAGAAATTATAACCTATGCGCATAATTCTCGAGAGCCAGATGCTAGGCTTATACAAACCATTAGCAGTAAAAAGCTGGAGCAGCTTGCAGCCGTAAGTTTAAGTGATGCGCTTATTAACACCAATGGTATCTCTTTTTTGAGAACGGGTAGCACTATTGCCAAGCCCATTATTAATGGTATGCATAGTAATCGCATCTCGGTATTAAACGATGAGAGCAAGCAAGAAGGACAACAATGGGGCAGTGAGCACGCTCCTGAAATAGATCCGTTAAGCGCTGGGAGTATTGAAATTATAAAAGGTGCATCAACGTTGCGCTATGGTGGCGATGCCATGGGCGGTGTAATTCGCATATTACCCCCAAGTTTCAGGGACACCAGTTATGCTGAAATAGCATTACTTGCCAAAGGAGAGACCAATCCTAAAGGCGGTTTAATAGGTTTAAAACTAGAACGCTATAAGCCAAAAAGTAGACTAGGCCAACGCGCGGTATTTAACGTAAAACGAAACGGTGACGCACAAGCCGCTTCCTATACTTTAAGTAACACTGGTTTTGAACAACTCAGCGGATCCTATTACGGCCTTCTTAAAAAAGGGAACAGCGATTTTTCATTTACATCATCTGCATTTGTACAACGATTAGGCATTTTAGCAGCTTCTCACATTGGCAACCTCACCGATTTAAACCGAGCATTATCGAGTGACACTCCATTAATAAACCTACCATTTAGTTATAACATACTAGCGCCAAGCCAACGTATACAGCATTATACCGGAAAAATAAAGTGGGAAAACAAGTCAGATAAGCTCGGGCTCGTTTCCAGTACCTACACCATCCAGAACAATCATCGGCAAGAGTTTGACAATCACAATGGCGATTTAAATGCAGCATTAGATCTTAATTTATGGACGCAACAGCTGCACCTATCCATAGATAATCACTTAGAAGATATTAGATGGCAATATGGCGCAATGGGTGAATGGCAGCAAAACACGTTTAAAGGAAGGTACTTTATACCTAACTATCTTCGCTACAAAGCTGGTTTATTTGCCATCGCCACACTCGAACGAGACGCCTATCTTGTTGAAGCGGGGCTTCGTTATGACGTTCAGCATACCACGTCTTACCACTACGAAAAAGATATACTGAAGACCGACCAATTTGAGTTTAGTGGCCTATCGGCAAACGTAAGTGGCTGGAGAAGAATACATCAAGATGTTAGAATTCATCTATCTGCCGCCACCCGGTTTAGAAGTCCAGATATTAATGAACTCTTTAGCAATGGATTACATCACGGCTCGGCTTCTTTAG
The DNA here is from genome assembly GCA_945890595.1 of Chitinophaga pinensis. GTDB lineage: Bacteria > Bacteroidota > Bacteroidia > NS11-12g > UBA9320 > UBA9320. The sequence goes on along the minus strand of CAMDCQ010000099.1, from coordinate 2,336 downwards.
AATTTGGAGATTTACAACTCAAGCAAGAAAGAGCATACTCTCTTAATGCCGCTCTAAATTACAATCACAATAACTTACGTTTTCAAGTAGAGCCCTACCTGCACTATTTTAATAATTACATCTACTTAAAACCAAGCGGAGAAACGCAACTGAGTATTCGCGGAGCCTTTCCTGTTTTTAACTACGTACAAACCGATGCATCATACGTTGGCACAGACATTACCATTAAATACCAACTAGCAACGCACTGGACCACTGAACTAGATGGAGCCTTACTTTTGGTTAAAGACCATCGAAATCAAACGTTTATATATGGCATACCTGCTCAACGTACCACGGGTAAACTAAAATACACTTTCGATGGGTTAAGCTTGAAAAATGCCTATTGGACTGTAAGTTCTAGTTATACTGCCAAGCAAAATAGAATGGAGACAAACGAAGATTTTACGGACAGTCCCGCTGCGTATACCCTACTGAACACTGAATTAGGTGGCCAATACCAAGACACTCGATTGCATGTTAGCATTGGAGTTAACAATATTTTAAACACTTCCTACCGAGACTATATGAACAGATACAGATATTATGCTGATGACGTTGGAATTAGTATTTTTTTAATCCTTAATTACACCTTTTAAAACAACAAAACATGAAACAATTTAAATCCTTATCCTTAACACTTATCGCCCTATTAACTTTAACATTTACGTTTAACGCCTGCAAAGACCAAGTGGATACTCCTCCTAATCCAAATGAAGAAGAATTAATTACCACTTTAGAACTAACGTTTACCAATGAGAATAACGCGAGTGATGTCCGTATTTTTAAATTTGCCGATGCAGATGGTGACGGCGGAAATGCTCCTACCATAACAGACAGTATTGTGCTTGCAGCCAACACTAGTTATAGTTTAGCCGTTCGATTTTTAGATGAAAGTAAATCGCCTGTTGAAGATATTACCACCGAAATTGTGGCGGAAGCTATCGATCATTTGATTTGTTATACCACGCCTGGAGATTTAATGATCACCATCCTTGACAAAGACGCAAACAACCTAAATCTAGGTTTGGCAGCAACTGTTAAAACCCAAGCTGTAGAAAATACCAGTCTCACCATACGATTAATGCACCAACCCAATCAGAAAAACGGCAATTGTGACATTGGCGAAACGGATGTAGAGGTAACCTTTATAACTACTATAGAATAATTATGTTGAATTGAACTAGGAATAACCATTATTCAAGATGGTTACTCCTAGTTCTTTACGCGTTAAAACTCAGACGTATTTTTTCTACTTCGTCTGCCCATATCTTATCCCCATCGCTTATATCTGCCATTACTTTAACGCTGGCTAGTAGGTCTTCTATCACCTGTGAAGATTTCAACGGCCTTCTAAATTCGAGTGCTTTTGCTGCCGTGAGAAGCTCAATCGCTTGAATGCGCTCCACATTTTCTATTACACGCAAGCATTTAGTCGCTGCATTAGCACCCATGCTTACATGGTCTTCTTGTCCGTTGCTACTTTCTATCGTATCTACGCTACTGGGTGTACAAAATTGTTTATTTTGACTTACAATACTTGCGGCGGTGTATTGGGCAATCATTAGTCCACTTTCTAAACCTGGATTAGCCGTAAGAAACGCAGGTAAACCTCGTTTTCCTTCTAATAATCTATAAATTCTTCGTTCGGCAATGCTACCTATTTCTGCTATAGCAATTGCCAAATAATCTAACTGCAATGCCAAGGGTTGTCCGTGAAAATTACCTGCGCTTAGTATCAAATCATCGTCAGGAAACACATTTGGATTATCGGTAACCGAGTTTATTTCTGTTTCAAAAACAGCCGCAACGTGGTCATAAGCATCCTTACTTGCTCCATGTACTTGTGGCACACATCTAAAACTATATGGGTCTTGTACATGAATTTTCTCTTGTGATAGAATCGCACTACCTTCCAAGTGTGAGAGCACCGCTTTTGCCGTTGCTAATTGTCCCTTATGAGGTCTAATCTGATGGCTGAATGCCAAAAAAGCCTCCTTGCGTCCGTCGTAGGCATCTAAGCACATAGCTGCATGCACATCGGCGCGGTCCAGGATATCTTTTGCTTTGAACAAGCATTGCAATCCATAGGCTTGCATAAACTGCGTACCGTTAATCAACGCGAGACCTTCCTTAGGCCCTAAGCTAAGGCTAGATGATGGCGCTTTCTCACGTTGGTTTGCCGTATAATTCCAGATTTCTCCTTCACCTATAAGCGGCAACGCCAAATGACTGAGTGGAGCTAAGTCGCCGCTTGCGCCCAAACTTCCTAGTTCATATACCACAGGAATAATATC
>CAMDCQ010000098.1 GCA_945890595.1 Chitinophaga pinensis | reverse complement strand
GAGATGAAGCACGGACCCATTGCACTTATTGATGAAGAGATGCCTATCGTTGTAATCGCAACAAAGCGTAACTACTACGAAAAAGTAGTAAGTAATATTCAAGAAGTAAAAGCACGTAAAGGAAAAATTATCGCTATAGTAACTGAAGGCGACGAAAAAGTCGCTGAAATGGCAGATCATTTCATTGAAATACCAGATACTGAAGATTGCCTTACTCCTATCTTAGCTACCATACCATTACAATTACTTTCTTACTATATAGCAGTAATGCGCGGTTGTAATGTAGATCAGCCTCGAAATTTGGCTAAATCAGTTACGGTGGAATAGAGTGAACGGGTACTAAGTTGATTACCCTGAGCTAAATCTTCTGGTCTAAGTATAATTTCGTCTATTGAATGACGAAGGTATATGTTTCGGAAAAGAGACCCATTAACGGTTCCTTTGAATTACTAACAGAATATTCTGTTAGGTCTGAAACATCCCAAACACGAGAAGAATCAGATGATACAGCTGTACAAGTGTATATAGAATTCAAAACATTAAATTCTATATCTGAGTTGCTATTTAATCCGTGGCGCACATTTGGTATCCCTGAAATAGTCGAGCTGGGAATTGTATCTAGATAAGAGTTACCGCCAATACTCCAGCTTACGTATAAATCCATGTCAGTTTCGTTTACCAACATGAAATCATACACATAAGATTGGTCTTTCTCACAGGACGTAAGAAGAATTCCAATTGATAAGAAAATAGATAAAAGAATAACTTTTCTCATGTATGCAAATATAGTGAAGCATTATAGATTTTGCCCTTGATGATTATTGCTTGACAAGGATATCAAGTTCTAAAAACGGATAGACAATTTAAAGGATCCCGTTCTTTTAATCCCGTAGATTATAAATAACATGAATAATCTACCATCTTAACCTTTGATGCATTTTCATCTTAGTAAATTTAAGCCTAAACTTGCAACCATAAAAAGAATTCTTATTAGCAAGAATGCACATTAAAAAATCAGTATACGAAAGAGCGCTGCTAGACATATTTAAAGCTAGGGCAATGGCTAAAATCTATGACGATAATAGGCAGATTACCAGCTATGTGCACAGTACTTCTAAAGGACATGAAGCAATTCAGCTAGCCACAGCTTATCAATTAAAAGAGATTGACTGGGTGGCGCCTTATTATCGAGACGAATCTATATTGTTGGGTATTGGCATGACACCCTATCAGCTTATGCTACAACTTTTGGCTAAAGGAGACGATCCGTTTTCGGGTGGTCGTACATACTATTCTCACCCATCATTATTAGATGCAGACAAACCTAAAATTGCACATCAGAGCAGTGCTACGGGTATGCAGGCTATTCCTACTACGGGCATAGCGCATGGGCTTCAGTATCTTAAAAACAATAAACTGAATGAGATTGGCACCAATGGCTCTATCGTAGTATGTTCTATAGGCGATGGATCTATGACAGAAGGGGAAGTTTCTGAAGCACTTCAAATGGCTGCTTTGCATCAACTCCCTATTCTCTATTTGGTACAGGACAATGACTGGGGTATAAGTGCTAGTGGCGCAGAAATGCGAGCTATGAATGCCTATGAGTTTGCGGCTGGATTTAAAGGAATACGAAGAGCACAAGTTGACGGCAGTAATTTTGAAGAGAGTTATGCTGAAATGAGCAAGGCGGTTAAGTGGGTTCGCATGAACCAAAAACCCATGCTTGTACATGCCAAAGTGCCTTTACTTGGCCACCATACTAGCGGTGTACGAAGCGAATGGTATAGGGATGATTTGGAAGAAGATCAGAAGGAAGATCCTCTTGTATTTTTAATCGAGCAAGCCAAAATTAAAGGGGTTAGACCCTACAAAATAGAGGAACTTCAGGCAACAGCCGAACAAGAAGTTTTAAGTGATTTTGAACGAGCAAAAGCAGCCAGTGCTCCTGCACTTGACACCGTAACTGATTTTGTATTAGCACAAACAACTGTAACAGCAGAATTAGGCGATAGACACCCACTAAATGCAGAAACGATCATTATGGTTGATGCTGCTTTGCACGCTGTTGACGAGATTCTTACGGACCACCCTGAAGCCTTACTTTATGGTCAAGACGTAGGTCACCGACTAGGAGGTGTATTCAGAGAAGCTGCTACACTTGCGCAAAAACATGGAAAACACCGTGTTTTTAACACCCCAATACAAGAAGCCTATATTATAGGTTCTACGGCAGGAATGAGTGCCGTAGGTTGCAAACCTATTGTAGAAGTACAATTTGCAGATTATATCTGGCCAGGAATCAATCAGTTGGTAACCGAATTGTCTAAGAGCAGTTATTTAAGTGGCGGTAAATTCCCAGTACAAGCCGTGATACGCGTGCCTACTGGCGCCTACGGCGGTGGCGGACCTTATCACAGTGGCACAAATGAATCTTCTATTTTACCCATAAAAGGCATAAAAATAGTGTACCCAAGCAACGCTGCAGATATGAAAGGGCTTATGAAAGCTGCTTTTTACGACCCAAATCCCGTGGTAATGTTTGAGCACAAAGGATTATACTGGAGTAAAGTGCCAGGGACAGAAGGTGCTAAATCGCCTGAACCAAGTAAGGATTACATTATCCCTTTGGGCAAAGCACGTATACATCAAGAGGCAAGTGAGGAAGCGTTAGAAAATGGTGAATCACTTACAATTATAACCTACGGTATGGGTGTTTGGTGGGCTACTAATGCTTCAAAATCATTCCCCGGTCAGGTAGAGATAGTTGATTTAAGAACGTTAAGTCCTTGTGATAACGACGCTATATACGCTAGCGTAAAGCGTCATGGAAAGGTGATTGTACTTACAGAAGAAACGCTTAACAATTCGTTTGCACAGGCCATTGCCGGTAGAATTCAAGAACACTGTTTTCAGCAGTTAGACGCTCCCGTAAGATGTGTAGGTTCGCTCGATTTACCAGCCGTTCCTCTTAACGTAGATTTGGAAAAAGAAATGCTTCCGAATGCGGATAAAGTAGCGCGTGCAATAGCTGATTTATTAAGCTACTAAATTACCAAGAAAATGAAATAGGCTTTTGGCCGATGCTGTGTTTATTTAGCGCCTAGTACAGTTGCTTTTATATTTTCAAGCATGTTACTGGTCAGCTTTTCCAGATTGTATTTTTCACTCCAATTCCAGTCTGCTCGCGCTTTGCTATCGTCTATACTTTGCGGCCAGCTATTGGCAATCTTTTGTCTGTGATCAGGTTGGTAGGTTATGGTAAAATCAGGAATGTGTTTTTTGATTTCAGCCGTAAGTTCCTCAGGATTGAACGATACACCCGCTATATTGTAGCTGCTTCGTATCTGTATAATATTAGATGGAGCTTCCACAATCTCTAAGGTAGCTCTTACCGCATCTTCCATATGCATCATAGGCAAAGTTGTGTCACCACTCAAAAAGCACTCGTACGTACTTGTTTTTAGCGCCTGATGAAAAATATCTACCGCGTAATCTGTTGTGCCGCCACCTGGCAGTGATTTCCAACCAATAAGACCCGGATATCTTATACTTCTAACATCTAGTCCGTATCGGTTATAATAATATTCGCAGTAACGCTCGCCAGCTAACTTAGTAATCCCGTAGACTGTACTCGGTTCTAAGATTGTACTTTGAGGTGTATTTACTCTTGGAGTGGTAGGTCCAAAAACAGCAATAGAACTTGGCCAGAATATACGTTTAACTCCGTATTCTAGACAGGCATCAAAAATATTAAAAGTACCGTCCATATTGAGCTCCCAACCGAATTTAGGATTAGCTTCTGCTGTGGCAGAAAGTAAAGCAGCTAAATGATAGACCACTGTTGGTTTGTATTTAGCGAACACTTCTGCTATCTTTTTTTTGTCGAGAACATCGAGTGTCTCAAAAATGCCATTAGCAAAAACACGGTGATCAGATTTACGAATATCACTTGATATCACATTGCTTTCACCATGAATATTCTGCAAATTTTCTACCAGCTCGGTGCCCACTTGGCCACAAGCTCCTAATACAAGTATAGTTTCAGCCATTGCTAATTTTGGATGCGAAAGTATAAAATACTATTCAACTTAATGCCACTTCTTTTCGCCTGCGGGTATATTCACTTTTAGGTGATTTTCATACGGCGGAATAGGGCATGAGTATTCTGAATTATACGCACAATACGGGTTATAGCAGTAATTAAAATCAATGACAGGTTCGTTTAAATCAGCCAGTTTAAAGTCTAAATATCTTCCTCCTCCATAAGTTTCATTACCATTGGTCAGATCTTTAAAAGGGCAAAATAAGTAATCTGGCATTTCTACACTTTGGTATAACGTAAGCGAGTGCGCTACACCATCCATTTCGAAACGTAAACTACCATATGTTCTATACTCTGGAAGTCTATCGGTATTGGTCTTCATTTGGAATACTTTACCATCTTCTATTTTAGTAAAAACCGCTGGGATTTTATACGCTTCGTTTGGCTCATAAAAATGAAGGTGACCCAATGCAGAGACATCTTTTTTAGACAAGACACCATTGGAACCACTCAAAAAAATGGCACTTATACTATCTTGGTAATTGACTATTTTTTTACCATAGTCATCCAGTATTTTCGGCGATTCCTCCACCACAACCTCGCCGTTTTGCCATTTGCTTGGAGAATTACACGCTGACATAGCAAAAAGTGCTATCGCTATTAGTTTGTTTTTCATCAATTCTATAAATAGTGATTTAATCGGTTATGCCCTCTAGCATAAATAAGAATGCAAACTCTTTGGCGGTTTCTTTAAGCGCTTCAAATCGACCACTTGCTCCGCCATGTCCGGTTTCCATATTGCAATCCATGATCAACATATTGGTATCTGTTTTCATGTCTCGTAACTTAGCAATCCATTTGGCGGGTTCCCAGTACTGCACTTGACTATCGTGCAAGCCTGTGGTGATGAACATATTCGGGTACTCTTTAGCTTCTATATTATCGTAAGGTGAATAGCTTTTTATGTAATGGTAATATTCTTCTTCATTCGGATTTCCCCATTCGTCATACTCTCCTGTGGTAAGTGGTATTGTTTCGTCTAGCATGGTGGTTACCACATCTACAAATGGCACTTGTGCAATCACTCCATTCCAAAGTTCCGGTCTAAAATTTACTACTGCACCCATTAGCAATCCTCCGGCACTTCCGCCTTCTGCATACAATTGTTTTGGTGTAGTCCATTTTTCAGCTATCAGGTAATCGGCACAATCGATAAAATCAAAAAAAGTATTCAATTTTGCCAACAGTTTACCGTTTTCATACCACATTCTACCTAAGTCTTCGCCGCCGCGTATATGCGCTATTACGTATACAAACCCTCTGTCCAGCAAACTAAGTCTTACCGAACTAAAATAGGGATCTAACGAGTGGCCGTAAGAACCATATGCATATAAAAGTAACGGAGCTCCTTTCCTATTTTCTTTTGTCTCTTCCGCACTAGATTTTTTGTATACTAAGCTCATGGGCACTTTTTCGCCATCTCTTGCCGTAACCCACAATCGTTTGCTGTCGTACAAACTCTCATCGTACCCGCCTACTACTTCTTGCTGCTTAAGAAGCACTTTATCTCGGGTATTCATATCATAATCATATACCGAGCTAGGAGTTGTCATGCTTGTATATCCAAATCGCAAAATCTCACTGTCAAAATCTGGATTGGTGCTGGTCCAGCAATCATATGTTTCAGAATCAAACTGCATATAATGCTCCTCTTGCGTTTTCTGATTGATAATTCGAAGGTGATTTTGACCATTACGGCGTTCTTCAATTACCATAAAATTGCTAAAAACCTCTTGTCCTTCTAGCAACGTATCTTCCCGATGAGCTATAACCTCCACCCAGTTTTTTCTTTCGGTAAGTAACTCCGCCGTTTCCATCAGTTTAAAATTATGAGCATCCCAGTTGGTCATTACATACCATTTATTTTCAAAATGACTGATACTATACTCCATTCCGCGTACACGCTTTTGGAATATTTTAAAGGTATCTTGGGGATTTGTGGCTAAGATAAACTGATATTCAGATGTGATGCTCGCTCCCGAACTGATGATAATATATTTTTCGCTTTTGCTTTTATAAACACCGCAATTAAACGTATCGTCCTTTTCTACAAATCGAACTATTTCTTCTTTTGTTACTAAGTTGTACGACATAACCTTGGCAGATCGCAGGGTGGTTTCGTCTTTCATGGTATAAAAAATAGTCTGACTGTCTTCCGCCCAACAAGCTCCACCCGTAGTTCCTGGTATATTTAAATCTAGAATTTCACCGGTTTCCATGCTCTTCATTTTGAGGGTATATATTCTACGACTCACCGTATCTTCTCCGTACACCATGTATTTTTCATCAGGACTTAGACTCAAACCACCTACGCTGTAATATTTATGTCCTTCGGCCATCACATTTACATCCATAAGAATCTGTTCTTTATTCTCCATGCTATCCTTCTTACGACAGTAAATTGGGTATTGAGACTCTTCTGTAAATCTTGTGTAGTACCAATATCCTTTTTTCTTATACGGTACAGACTCGTCATCTTTTTTTATGCGGCCTACTATTTCTTCATATAATTTTTCTTGCAATGGTTCAGTAGGTTTTAGTACCTCTTTGCAATACGCATTTTCGGCGTTTAAGTAGTCAATAACTTCTTGGTTTTCACGATCTCTAAGCCAGTAGTAATTATCTATTCGCACGTCTCCATGTATGTTGTGCTCTTTGGGTATCTTCTTTGCCTTTGGTGCTTGCATGGTGCAATGATACATGATGATTTTAGATTGAACTATCCAACAAGAGAACTGATTTTCCGTTCTTTAATTATTACACTTTATAGTATTTACCTAAAAATGCTACATTTGAACATATATATACCTATATGACAACATTTTACAAACTTGCCCTTAGCCTTATTTTAGTTGCGTTCACTACGTTATCTATAGCCCAAACTACTATCTACGTAAGCCCATCGGGAAGCAACGGTAATGACGGAAGCAAAGCAGCTCCTTTTCAAACCATACAGTTTGCTCTAAGCCAAATGACCACCGCTACTACCATTGAAATTATGGCAGGAACCTACACCGAGTATTTGTACTTAGACGGGAAAGCAGGCACAGCAACAGAGCCTAATGTCATAAAGCCTTTTGGAAATGATGCCGTGATTGTAGACGGAGGTGGTATTTCTGCTAGCTCAGGAGAGGCCTTGCTTTTTATCTCTAATTCAGCATTCCTAACGATAGAAAACATCACGTTTAAAAACATAATAAGTAACTATGTTTCTGGGGTTAATATTAACTCGAACTGCCAAAACATTACGTTAAATAACTGCACCATCAAAGGCGTGCACTTTTCTAATAATCCTGCTGAAAACGTGACCTCATTTAAAAAAGCCTATCCACTAGTTGTGTTAGGAGTGAGTGCCAACAATGCCAATAGCAATATTGCTATCCTTAACTGTGAAATCGCAGATTGTAGAACAGGATATAGTGAAGGATTAACTATTTCTGGAAATGTAGATAGCTTTTTAATCGAAGGTAATACTGTTCACGATATTACCAATATAGGCATAATGGCGTCGGGCCACTATGGTATTTGCTCAGACCCAACATTAGACATTGCGAGACATGGAATGATCAGAAATAACGAGGTGTATAATTGTAAATCTCCAATTGCCACCGCTGGAGGAATTTATATAGACGGCAGCACCTTGATTAGCGTGCAAAACAATATATGTCGAGATGGCCAAGTTGGTTTTAGCATTGGCTGTGAAAAAAAGGGAAAAGAAACGTCATTTGTCCAACTTATTAATAACGTAGGCTATGGCAATAGCCGAGCGGGTATTGTAGTTGGTGGATTCTCCTACCCAACGACTACTGGGAAAGTAATAAACTGCGTGGTTTCAGGAAATACCTTATACGATAATGACAAAGACAACACATGGACAGGTGAGCTCAATATGACGTATTGCGAAAACGTAACCGTAAAAAACAATATTTTTTACGCTACAAACCCGTATAACGTAATGTCTTTTTACAAGAAAGATAATGGAACAGGAAATGTGTTGGATTACAACTTGTATTACTCTACAGGTGGAAACGAAACCAGTATTTACGGCTATAATGATGCGGATATTAAAACGCTCGAAGCCTTCAAAACAACTTCGAATTTTGAGGAACATTCTTCCTTTGCCAATCCGTACTTTAAAAATGAAATGACCTATGATTTTCATTTAGTTGACTCATCCAATGCTGCAAATGCGGGCGACCCAAGCTATGCCGCCGTTGGCGAGGTTGACATGGATGGCAACACGCGTGTATTGCGCACCATTATAGATTGCGGAGCATACGAATCCCCATACTCACTGGGCATCAAACAATCTGCACTGAACACTCTAGCTGTATACCCAAATCCTACGTCTGGAA
>CAMDCQ010000097.1 GCA_945890595.1 Chitinophaga pinensis | reverse complement strand
GAAACCAATCCTCCTAACAACGACCAGAGATTACTTAGATTTATGCATTTTGGTTCAAAAAAATTGTGCGTCTATTGGAATTCAACTTAAAATAGAAGTAGTGCCTTCAAGCCTACTCAAACAACAAAAATCAGTCGGCGATTTGTCGTTTTTTAGAGGAAGTTGGATTGCTGATTATCCAGACGGAGAGAATTATATGGCTTGTTTTTATGGCCCTAACAAGGCTCCAAATGGCCCCAATTATACACGTTACGAAAATGCCAATTTTGACGCGAATTACGAATTGTTGTTGAAAGAAAACGATTTAAGTAAACGTGAGGAACTGTTTACTGCATTAGAAGATAACTTATCTCAAAATCAACCTTTTGCGCTGCTGTTTTACGATGAAAGTATTTGGATTAAAAGTCAAGAAGTTAAGGGATTGGTCATAAATTCTTTGAATCAAATGGATCTTAGACGAACAACATTACACCTGTAATCGCACGTTATCATGACTAAAATCCTTAGAAACACAGTGGCCTTATTACTAGGAGCAGCACTAGGAATGGCGTTAAACGGATGGATTATTGGCATGAGTAACTCCTTTATACCGCTACCCAAAGGTGTTGACCCCAATAATCTAGAATCCATACGAACCCATATTCACTTGTACGCGTGGAAAGATTTTGTGATTCCATTTTGGGCTCATGCGCTAGGTACCTTTGTATCGGCATTTACCGCCGCTAAAATATGGCTAGGTGATAAAAAAATTCCAGGCTACATTTTTGGACTATTTTTTCTTGGTGCAGGAATAACGATGGTTTACTTCATTAAAGCACCTATTCTTCCATCTCTAGTTGATTTGCTATTTGCCTACCTTCCTATGGGTTGGTTGGGAGCAAGACTAGCAGGAGCTAATTCGGTAGATAGAACTATCCAGCCTTAAGATTACCCGCTTTTTTAATCCCACCTTTGGCTTTGCTTTGCGCTTTGGGTGCAGGTTTAGCAACAGCTTTTTTAGGTGCCGCTTTAGCTGCTTTCTTAGTACCATCTTTGTCTCCTTCTGATTCTTCTGGCTTAGATAGATTTTCGAAATCTAAGACATCTTTAAGAACAGCGTACCAATTAGCTAACTTTAAAATATCTGAATTATAGACCTGATCTTCATCAAAGTTCTCGACTACCTTGCGGAAAAACCCTTGGATTTCTTCGCCACTACTTTTTTTAGTCACTAAAGCAAGACCGCCCTTTACACCTGCATCTAATTTCTTAAGAATGACTTCCAACTTCTCATCTCCATCATAGGTGTACATGGATATGTCACTTAAGAAAGATACTTTTTGAGTCAAACTGGTTGGGAACCTTTTACCTGTTCCGTCTAAGGATTCTACAATTAGTCCGTTAGATCTTTTGCCTACAAGTTTATGCAAACCTGGCTTGCCTGATACGGAAACGATATCTGATAAATACAATGTCATTCGTGTTTTTTTCTAATTGGCTGCGAAAATATTTATTAATCTCACATAGAATGCAACGTTTACATCACATTTACAACATATACGTCAAAATAATGCCTCAAAGCAAAGAAAAACTACTTACTTCTGATGGAATCAGCGTAGGTATACGTCGCTTACTCTTTGATTTTACACGCATTTTGAGTACCCAAGAAATATAATACAAGCGCTACAAAATATTAACGCACTCGTAATCGTTATACCTTTGGTAAAATTTGATTTAATTGGTTAGTTAGTAAAGGGATGATTAGGAAACTAGTCGTCCCTTTTTTTGGTAAAAACGTTTGGGCAACGTACTACAAACTAGCTCTTAATCGCAGTAATTTAGAGAGCAAATCCTCCATTTTGTGCAAAGCAAGCATATTTGCACCATCACTCAACGCCTTACTAGGATCTGGATGTGTTTCAATAAATAACCCATCAACACCTACTGCAATTGCTGCTTTAGCCATTGGTTCTATTAACCCAGGTAAACCGCCTGTTACCCCGCTACCATTATTAGGTTGTTGCAGTGAATGTGTACAATCCATGATTACTTTGTATCCCATTTCTTTCATCCAGATAAGATTACGATAGTCTACAATCATATCACCGTATCCAAACATATTCCCACGCTCAGTAAGCAAAACTTGGTTATTTCCCATTTCTTCAACTTTAGAGGCTGCAAACTTCATTGCTTCAGCCGCAGCAAATTGTCCTTTTTTAATGTTAACGACCTTACCTGTTTTGGCAGCAGCATGTAACAACTCCGTTTGTCGAAACAAAAAAGCAGGAATTTGCAATACATCTACATATTCTGCAGCCATTTCGGCTTCATGACTTTCATGAATATCTGTTACGGTGGGCACATCAAACTCAGACCTCACTTTGGCAAGTAATTTAAGTGCTTTCTCATCTCCTATTCCCGTAAATGAAGAGGATTGTGTGCGATTGGCCTTACGATAAGAGGATTTGAATACAAATGGTATATCCAACTTATCTGTTAATTTCTTTAGGAACTCGGCAGTTTGAAGTGTGATAGTTTCATTTTCGATAGCACATGGACCAGCCAATAGAAAAAGTTTATCTGACGTTAAGACGTCTTGTAAGGTTTTATCGATTATATGCAAAACAGATTAGGTAAAGTACACGACAAAAGTAGCTATATATGCAGAACCTTTTATCAGGAATTTACTTTTGCCTTGGCTCAGCTATGAGTTAATCACCACATTCTAAACACCGTCAATCTTTTCGCAAGAAGTTAAGCAATGCCGACCATGTTTCCTCAGTACTAGCCGCATTGATATTCAGCGTTTTAGACCCATGATCACTCATGCCTGTTGGCTTGTGAGCCGTGACATGATTCGGTATCATTACATCTATGATGGGTTTTACCACATTATCATACTCTGCAATTCCACCAGTAATAAACGATGGCTTATTAAGTGCAGCTGCTTCTTCTCGTAAAAATTCAGGTGTCTGAAAATATTCGCCTGGACTGAAAGCAATTACTTTTTTAACACGCTCGTCACGACCAACGATAAGAGCAAGTCCCGCCGAATAAGAACTTCCCCAAATATAAATCTCCTTATCAGTATTCGCTGCTACATAATTTATAGCTGCTCTCATATCTGGCTTAGCATCGAGAAACTCAGTGGTAAGATTCTGCTCTTTTGCACGCTTTGCTGTTTCATTAAAAACTTCATTTACCAACCCACCGCTTCGCAAATCAACTGCCAAGCAAGCAAAACCTTCTTTCGCTAATCTAGGTGCAATTAATGTATACTCCCCTCTGCTGTAATCCGCTTGATGAAAAAGGATAATTATTTTTTTTGCTTCTTTATTTGGATAATAATCGGCTGTTAATTCTAGGCCGTCATCAGGTTTTATAGAGATTACTCCAGAGTTACCTAGCTCAACCTCGCTAGAAACTCTAGCAAGTTCACCTTTATCACCGCTTTTAGTGCAGCCTATTGCTGCAAAACATATAATCAACACAAAATAAAAAAGACGATTCATTATCGGTCAAAAGTCTTTTATTTTTCTAACATTGCAATGCCTAAATAAAAATTTATGTCAAACAATCTTTTAAAAGGAAAAAAAGGAATAATCTCAGGAGCTTTAGATAGTAATTCTATCGCATGGAAAGTAGCCGAAAAATGTGTAGAACAGGGTGCTGAAATCGTATTAACCAATGCCCCAATAGCTATGCGAATGGGTGCAATAAGTGAACTTTCAGAACGTTTAAATGCGCCTATCATCCCATGTGATGTAACTGATAATAATCAAGTTATTGAATTGGTTGAAAAGTCTATGGACCACTTTGGTGGTAAGTTTGACTTCTTGTTACACTCCATTGGTATGAGTTTAAATGTTCGAAAAGGCAAGCCATACACAGATCTAAATTACGATTGGACACACAAAACGTATGATATTTCAGCGTTATCTTTTCACAAAATGATACAAGCATGTTACCAAAAAGAAGCCATAAACGACTGGGGATCTATCTTAGGACTTACGTATATTGCATCACAACGTGTTTTCCCAGATTACAATGAAATGGCTGAAAGCAAAGCAATATTAGAAAGTATTGCTAGAAGTTTTGGGTATCATTATGGTAAACAATCAAAGGTAAGAGTTAACACCATATCTCAATCGCCTACTGTGACTACAGCAGGAAGCGGAGTTAAGGGGTTTGATGACTTTTTGAGCTACGCTTCAAAAATGTCTCCACTGGGTAATGCTGATGCAGATTCATGTGCAGACTATTGTATTTCATTATTTAGTGATTACACGCGTATGGTTACCATGCAAAATCTATTTCACGACGGAGGCTTTAGCTTTACCGGCGCAAGCAATGACTTATTGCGCTAAGGAAATAGTTAATTAATAGTAACATTTACACGATATGAAAATTGCTATACTCTCCCGAAATCCTAGACTATATTCTACTCGTAGATTAGTTGAGGCGGGTGAAAAAAGAGGTCATGAAATGGTTGTATTAGACCATTTGCGTTGTGATATCCTTATTGAAAAACGAAAACCTCAATTGTATCACAAGGGAGAACAGATTACTGGTTTTGATGCCATCATACC
Organism: Chitinophaga pinensis; assembly: GCA_945890595.1. Taxonomy (GTDB): domain Bacteria; phylum Bacteroidota; class Bacteroidia; order NS11-12g; family UBA9320; genus UBA9320. Next base: position 3,952 of record CAMDCQ010000097.1, on the reverse strand, counting down.
CAGAATCGGAGCCTCTGTTACCTTTTACGGGACAGCAGTCGTTAGACAGTTTGAGATGATGAAAGTATTTACTACGACAGAATCTCAAGCCTTGGTGAGATCAAGAGATAAGCTTCGCTCCTTACAAATATTGTCGCGTGCTGGGATAAACTTACCCAAAACTGCATTTACGGATTATTCCAAGGACCCTGATAGTTTGATTAAAAAGGTAGGAGGCCCTCCTTGTGTAATCAAATTACTAGAAGGAACGCAAGGTGTAGGTGTGCTTTTAGCAGAAACCAAAAGTGCAGCTCATTCCGTATTAGAAGCTTTTCAAGGTCTGAATGCACGTGTTATGGTGCAAGAATTCATTAAAGAAGCCGGCGGAGCTGATGTTCGTGCTTTTGTAGTTGATGGTGTGGTTGTTGGAGCCATGAAACGTCAAGGCAAAGAAGGTGAGTTCAGAAGTAATTTACACCGAGGTGGAACTGCCACGGTTATAGAGCTTTCTGAGGAGGAAGAAAACACTGCATTAAAAGCTGCTAAAGCACTAGGACTGGGTATTGCTGGTGTTGATATGCTGCAGTCTAATGATGGCCCCAAAGTAATGGAAGTAAACTCATCTCCCGGATTAGAAGGAATAGAAGGAGCTACGGGTAAGGATATTGCCAAAGCTATTATTAGATACATAGAACGTAGCATTGACTAGTTTTTGATTATACTCAATAAAGAAATAGGTTTTGGCAAAACCATCTTGCATCTAGACATTGCCAAGTTACACACGGGAACGCCTATAGATTTACCAGTAATTATACAAAGAGCTAAAAAACAAGGTCCTACCATGTTGCTCACCGCTGGTATTCATGGTAATGAAATAAATGGCGTAGAAATCGTACGTCAAATTATTCGAAAAAAATACAACGTGCCCGCAATTGGCACTATTATATGCATTCCGGTAGTCAATGTTTTTGGTTTTATCAATCAAGAACGCGCATTTCCCGACGGACGAGATTTAAATAGAATGTTTCCAGGCTCTAAGCAAGGATCGTTGGCGGGTCGCTTTGCATACAATATTATGAAAGATATTGTGCCGCATGTAGATTATATTATAGACTTTCACACCGGAGGTGATGAGCGTTTTAATTACTCGCAAATACGCATAGACGCTAGCGATAAAGAAAGCCTAGATTTAGCTACAGTATTTGGCACCAAATTTATTTTAAACTCTGAGAACAGAAGTAAATCGTTCAGAAAAGCAGCGACAGACCTCGGTAAGAAAGTATTGTTATTTGAAGGAGGTAAATCATTGGACTTAGACAGAATTGTAACTCAAAAAGCCATTCAAGGAACGGCTAAAATCCTGCGTCATTTACATATGGCCAATAAAAACATGGAGGATGAGATTATCTCGACTGAAGTGAACGAGCAATATTTATTACAAAGCACTACTTGGGTCAGATCTCCATTATCTGGCATGTACCGAAATTTTGTCAAATTAGGATCTTTTGTTCAAAAAGGAGATTACATTGGTAGTTTATCTGATCCCTATGGAGGTACAGAAAAGAAAGTTAAGTCACCTTGCGATGGATTTGTGATATGCAGTAATCACGCTCCTATTGTTAATCAGGGGGACGCACTCATGCATATCAGTACACGTTTAGAGAAACTATAAGGTCACTCCCATCTCTGCAAGGACTTCATCGGCTTGCCCAAAATACTTCATCACGTACAATACGTATCGAATGTCCACACCTATAGAACGGCTGTAACTTTCGTTCCATGCGTAATCATTTATGGTAGCCGTATAGGCTCTATCAAAATTTACACCCACTAGTCTTCCTTTACTATCCATAACAGGGCTTCCGCTGTTACCGCCGGTAGTATCCATATTGTACAGCATTCCCACTACAACCTCTTTCTCTGTAGGATGTCGTAATACATCTGCTGGCTCTATCTTTTTGAGCTTTTCGATAAATTCTTCTTGTAAAAAATAATCTGGATGCTCACTACCTTCCGCTTTTTCTAAAATACCTTTAATCGTGGTGAACGGCTTAAACGATATGGCATCCTCAGGCTCGTATCCTTTAATGTATCCATACGTAAAACGCAAAGTACCATTCGCATCAGGGATAAAACTTCCTCCATTTGCCGCCATTTCTACATCATTGAATTTAGGTATCAATGCATCAATTTCGGCGTTTAGCAAATTCATCTCTGCTTGCATCTCACCAAAGACTCGGTTAACCCTATCTCCCATGGTTATAAACGCATCCTTGGTTTTTAAAAACGTAACTAAATCTTTAGTCATTAATGCCTCATTCGATTTTACATTCCTTAACTTTGATTTATTCCAGAAATGTTGAGCAGCTGCATACAAAGACGTTCTGTCTATAGCCCCATTTTCAGCTTTAAAAATTTCGTTTATTTGAGGTAAGCTACTTTGCCCTAATTGGTAATATAACTCACAAAATAATTTAAGCTCCATCGATTCTATAGAATTCACCCCTTTATATCCAGCAAGATCTTTATCGATTTGCGACTTAGATTCTGCTAAGTAAGATATCTTTTCTTCTTTGCTCATTCCTGCAATCTTGCTTGCATAAATCGCAGTATACGCAGCTCCTCCAAAAATGCCATTTCCATAAAGTTGATTTAAATAGATGAAATCTCTACTTAACTCAAATTTTCGCATGTATAGCTCATTATTTTTTTTGAAGATTGGTTCATATGAGCTCATTTCTTTGTTAGAAGCTACATATTGAGCAAGTTTTTGTTGATCTTGATACGTCTGTGCTAGGACATCGGTACGACTCAATCCTTGCATTTTACCTTTAAAATTTTTCGCCGTGTTGTTTAAGCTAGCTAGTCTACCACTGTATCTTAGTTGTAAATCTACATTGTCACCTGCAAATTCTTCAATAGCAGCAATTCTAAAGTCATACCAATCGGCTATAATGGGTAACACAAAGGTATTTTGGTATTCTAAAAATTCTGCAGTTTGATTTCTATACGTAGTACCCGGATAACCCAAAATAAACGTAAAATCCCCTTCTTTCGTCCCATTCGGATTTACTTCAAGGTGAGCTTCAGGCTGGTATGGCATGTTATTTTCATAAGCGCGTACGATAGAAAAATCGCCGTTATGTCTTGGCCATTCCCAATTGTCTAATTCACCCCCAAATTTTCCGATATTTTTAGGCGGAACGTATACTAGTCTAACATCATTTAAGGTCTTGTACCTGAACAAAGTATATGACTTCCCTACTAGCATCTCTGATACTTCTACGGTAAGATTAGGATGTTTTGCTTGTTCTTTTTCTACAATGGCTTTGATATTATCGGAAATTATCTCTCTTTTTTTCAACGCATCAGTATCCTCATTAATATTGGCCAAAACCATCTCTGATACATCAACATAAGATTGGGTGATACGAACAGGTAACGTAGTTTTTATTTCTTGCTCTGTTTTAGCAGCGTAAAATCCATTTTCAAGATAATTGTTTTCGGAAGTACTGACCCCGGCAACACTGCTAAACACGCAATGATGATTCGTGATAATTAAACCTGATTCCGAAATAAACGAACCCGTACAACCACCCAAACGAACCAATGCATTTACCAATGCCGGTTTTTCTTCATTGTAAATTTCGTTTACCTCAATTTCTAATCCTGCTTTTTTGAGATCCAAGCTTGATAGATGGCTCATTAAAAACATTCCTTCTTCGTCTCTATCCGACTTAAAGGCAAAGATGAGAACAAGTAATAATAGTGTGAGTGTTATATTTTTCATCGTGTATCGAAATTGCAATTTGGGTACCTGTTTAGTGAAATTGAGATGCTTCTATAAATCGTGTTAGAATTTCATTGCCGGAGGTTTTAATGTCTTTAACCTTTCCGCTCCACTCATTATTTCCTTCGTAAATGAAAATCACGTCATCTCCTATATCAAACACGGTTTTCATGTCGTGCGTGT
>CAMDCQ010000096.1 GCA_945890595.1 Chitinophaga pinensis | reverse complement strand
TGCACCAATATAGAGTACAGCAACACCACCTGAAAGCTTAGCAAGTCTTTCTTGTAGTTTTTCTTTATCGTAGTCAGAGGTAGAATTATCCATCTCTGCTTGTATTTGCTTAATTCTACCTTTGATATCCTCAGATTTACCAGCACCATTTACGATAACTGTATTCTCTTTATCAATGGTAATTTTCTCAGCAGTACCTAGCATTTCTAAGGTAGTGTCTTCTAACTTTCTACCTTGTTCTTCACTTATTACAGCACCACCTGTTAAGATGGCAATATCTTGTAACATTGCTTTTCTTCTATCACCAAAACCAGGAGCTTTTACTGCTGCTACTTTCAGAGAACCTCTAATTTTATTAACCACAAGAGTAGCAAGCGCTTCACCTTCTACTTCTTCTGAGATAATTAAAAGCGGTTTACCTGTTTGAGCAGTTTGCTCAAGAACAGGAAGCAATTCTTTCATGCTACTAATTTTTTTATCGCAAATGAGAATATAAGGAGAATCTAAATCCGCTTCCATTTTCTCCGTATTGGTTACAAAATATGGAGATAAATAACCTCTATCAAATTGCATTCCTTCTACTGTTTTTACCTCAGTTTCAGTACCTTTTGCTTCTTCTACTGTAATAACTCCGTTTCTACCTACTTTTTTCATAGCGTCAGCTATTAGCGTACCAATAACTTCGTCATTGTTTGCTGATATAGAAGCTACTTGACCTATTTTAGCAAAATCATCACCTACTTTCTCGCTTTGTTTAGCTAGATTTTCTTTAACGGCAATAACGGCTTTGTCGATTCCTCGTTTCAAATCCATTGGATTTGCCCCAGCTGCTACGTTTTTAAGTCCGCCAGCAACGATTGCTTGAGCCAACACAGTGGCAGTAGTCGTTCCGTCTCCTGCGATATCTGCAGTTTTAGACGCTACTTCTTTTACCATCTGAGCACCCATATTTTCTACAGGATCTTTTAACTCTATTTCTTTCGCTACTGTCACACCATCTTTGGTGATATTTGGTGATCCAAATTTTTTGTTAATAACTACGTTTCTTCCCTTAGGTCCAAGGGTTACTTTTACTGCGTTTGCAAGTGCGTCTACTCCGTTTTTGAGTTTGTCACGTGCAACAGTGTCAAATAATATTTGCTTTGCCATTTTTCTTTAACTTAAATTTTAAAATGATTAAATGATTGCGAGAATATCTGATTCTCTCATAATTAATAACTCTTTACCTTCTACGTTTAGCTCTGTACCAGAGTATTTACCGTACAATACGACGTCCCCTACCTTTACGGTGGTTGGCTCATCTACTTTACCTGGTCCTACCGCTAATACAGTACCTTTTTGAGGCTTCTCTTTTGCAGTATCCGGAATATAGATACCGCCTGCAGTTTTAGTTTCAGCTGCTGCTGGCTCTACCACAACTCTGTCTGATAATGGTTTTATGTTCATTTTATTTAATAAATAATTGATTGTTACAGCCTACGTCTTCACACTCTATGCCACAGCGAAAAAAGGACAATTTTACACTCCAAAGTACAAATAGGTATGCCCAAAAGTCAGTTAAACATTTTGTCGTGTCATTTTTGACAAAAAAAAAGGCAGTATCTGTAAATACTGCCTAACTTCTAAAGAATGATTCCTTTATAAATATTATTCTGGTAATGCTGCGTCTTGACCTTCAGGTGCAGTTTCTACGTTTGCAGGTGCTTCTTCTGGAGCCTGAGGTGCTGTTAGCTCTGCAGCAGGTGCAGGCTCAGAAACCGAGGTAGCTGATTCAGCCACTCTCTCTAAAAATGCATTTTGCTCTTCTACCGTTTGAGTATAAACAAATCTACTACCAATAGCCAAAACAAACATTGCAATTGCAAATGTCCAAGTAGCTTTCTCAATAAATTCATTTGTTTTTTTAACACCTGCTATTTGGTTAGCTGCTGAAAAATTAGCCGCTATTCCTCCTCCTTTTGGATTTTGAATTAATACTGCTAAGATTAATAAAACGGCAGAAATGCTTGCTAGTATGATGAATGTGGTAAACATATTTTATATTTCTTTTTGTTGTTGTTCTATCTCCGTGATTCGGGCGGCAAAATACGCTGATTTAGTAGGATTTTGCAAACTTAATTTCTCATACGCTAGTTTTGCCTTGTCTAGATGCCCTTGCTTCACGTAAAGGCTTACTAATGTTTCACTTAGCACATTCATATTGTCTTGAATGCTTTCTTCAGCTTTTGTGGTAACATTATAGAAAGTAGAATTTTTTATAGGCCTGGTGCGCTTAGTTGCTAAAAACTGATCTAATAATTCTTGAACCTTATCCGGTGATTTAAAATTTTCCTTAGGTTTAGCACTAACCACATCGTCCTGCTCCATGTTATTGAGCCAATATAAAAAATCATGTTCCTTAGTTTCGTGCGTCGCTTTCTCTTCAATAATCTTGGTAAGTTCTTTTTCAGGATCGTAAATAACCGTATCAAAAGGGAGCTCTACTCTGTTATTCTCCTTTGGTTTTTCTAGGAAAGGAAGCTCCTTTATAGGATTATATACTACAATAGAATCGAAGTCTATAGTTGTCTCGTGATTATCTTCCGTGTATGCTTCCTCTTCTTCCGTTACGTTATCTATATTCTGCTCCACATATGCATCCTGAACCATTTCTGAGGCTATACTAATTTCCTCTCCTGAAACGCTTTCATTCTCATGTACAATCTCAATGTCTTCCCCTACTATTAACTCTGTTCGTTCTTCTTCTACCGAATGATCTTGAACTACTAAATCTGAAATTGCTAGATCTTCCAGATGAATTTCTACCTCAACCGATAAATCCATCGCATCTAAAACCTCAGCTTCATGAGCAAATACTACATTATTCTCCTCCTCTACCTTAACCTCAACCTCTACACCCGCTGAAAGCGATGTAGTGTGCATCAACTCAAAAAGCTGTTCTCTCCGGCCAGAATAAGTTGCAGCCAATCGTAGCGTTTTATTTTTGAGATATGAATTTTTGTTGGCATAAGCACGTGCTAGTAGCATACGGTAACTTGAACACCAAGGTTTATTTTTCACCTCATCTGTTAAGGTAATAATTTCTTGTTCCCCTAGCGTATCAAGCCGTTTGATATAGGATGATATTTCAAGAGATACCCTCACCAATTGATTGCAGCTTTATTAAAAATTGTTTGAATGAGCATATCCGAAATTTCATTAACCAGTTCGGTTTCTACTTGACTAAAATCTTTTGCAGCATCAAAGTCCTGAAAATTAGTAAAGGTCTGTTCAAAAGCGCTCTTGGGATCTTTATCACTAACTAACTTTACATTAACCGTAATCGTTAATCTATTGAGCGAAGCATTATCTGTACTTTGTGCTGAGATAGGTGCTACTGTAAAACTAGTTATGTACCCGGTAAACTTAAAATCCCCCTCATTTTCCGTAATGCTTAAGCTCGTTTCGGAAATAAACTTTTGCTTTAACTTTTCTGTGATTGTTTGACTTAGTAATGGTGAAACGATGGGAGCCTTATTCTCAAAGAAGGAAACAGAAAATGTTTTTACCTTCGGATCAATAGACGTACCACTAAAGCCATAAAACCCACATGAATTGAAGAGCATCATTGATGCAATTACAAAGGAAGACATCTTAATTATCGATTTCATATTGCTTTATTTTACGGTACAATGTTCGTTCAGAAATACCCAGTTCTTGTGCTGCTTTTTTACGACGACCACTGTTTTTGAGCAATGCTTTTCTAATTAGTTCCTCTTCTTTTGCTTCTAAGGAAAGAACTTCATTTTCACCAACCGTATCGCGGTCATCGATAACGAAATGCTCATCCAAGTCCTCGTTACGCACATTCGAATTTACCGTGGGATACGAACTGTTGGAATAAGTCGTTTTTTCTAATTGATTGCCTTCTTGTCCTAGAACGCGGGTCACAGAAGAGTTAGAGTTATCTCTAAAATCGTCATTTGATTGGTTATTGTCTACCATACCAAATACTACTTTTCGAAGCTCTGACACATCTTTTTTAAGATCTATTAATACTTTGTAAAATATATCTCTCTCAGAGACATCTGAATGTTCGGACCTTTCTCTATACAATGCAGGCAAATTATTATCTGCTCTGGCAGGCAAGTACTTTAAAATAGTAGTTGCATCTATGGGATGACCTTGCTCTAATACTGAGATTTGTTCGGCGATATTTTTAATTTGACGAATATTCCCTGGCCAACGATAATTCATAAGCACTTGCTCGCCGTCTAGGGTAATTTCTAAGGGTTCACTTCGGTATCTTTCGGTTGCGTCAAATGCAAATTTTTGAAATAGCAGGACCACATCTCCAGGCCTGTCGCGTAACGGCGGAACTGCAATTGGAAGTGTAGAAAGCCTGTAATAAAGATCTTCCCTGAATTTTCCTTTTTCCACCTCTCCAATTAAGTCTTTATTGGTAGCCGTGATAATGCGGACATCCGTTTTCATTACCTTACTGCTACCTACCCTAATATACTCTCCGTTTTCTAAAACACGTAGTAATCTACTTTGCGTTTCTAACGGTAGTTCTCCTACTTCATCTAGAAATAATGTTCCGCCGTTTACACTTTCAAAATACCCTTTTCTGGTATCCATCGCACCGGTAAACGCTCCTTTATCATGACCAAAAAGTTCAGAATTAATTGTACCTTCTGGCAATGCACCGCAATTGATGGCTATAAATGGACCATGTTTTCGAGGACTTAATTGATGTATTATTTTAGAAAAAGACTCCTTTCCACTCCCACTCTCACCTTGAATATACACCGTGAGCTCCGTTGGAGCAACGCGCATAGCTGTTTGTAAGGCATAATGCAGCTTAGGTGAGTTTCCTATGATACCAAATCGTTGTTTTACTTGTTGTAAATCCATGAATCGAACTGCAAAAATGGCAGATTTTTCCACAATGTGGCAGACTTTTCGATTAAATTATTCGTCTATGGGTATAAACACAATGCAATGAAATCCTACATTGCGTTAGAAGCGCTGTTTTTGAGCTAAAGGCTTTAACCTAAAGTATCGTAATCCTTTCGTTAAGGATAAAAAGCACTTAGTGGAGCGAATAATTTTTTACCGAAATATCGAACGGCATAATAGCTTGCACACTGTGCTTAGTTCCCAATTTTTCAAACTCCGTCAAATAATGAGCATAGCTCTCAAAACCGGTATATTTAGCCATTTCTTTTACTTTGGATTGAAATGAAGTATTCCCACTCATTTTGTTGACAATAAGCTCTAACTGATCTTGAACTTTAGGATATTCCTTAAGTTTGTATTCGGTAAGATTTGCTTCTTTGGCGGCAATTTCGATGGCTTTCTCAAGACCACCAAGCTCATCCACTAATCCAACTTCTTTGGCCATCACACCGGTCCATACACGACCTTGTGCTACTTCATGCACTTGTTCTTTCGTCATCTTGCGCCCTTCGGCAACTCTTGAAAGGAAAGTATCATAAATTTTATCGATAATAGATTCAATGTACTCTCTCTCTTCAAGCGTCATATCTCTGTCTATTCTTCCAATATCAGAATGTTTGCCAGTGCCCACATATTCAAACTCAATACCTAATTTATCGTTCAGTAATTTCTGCGCATTGGGAATCAGGCCAAATACACCAATAGATCCTGTGATAGTAGTAGGCTCTGCCACAATTTTACTCGCAGGCGTGGCTATGTAATACCCACCACTAGCAGCAACATCGCTCATACTTACGATTAATGGTTTAGCCGCTGAAAGCAACTTAGCTTCTCGCCAGATAATATCCGAAGCTAGTGAACTGCCCCCTCTACTATCAATTCGAAGGACCACCGCTTTAACTTTCTTGTCAAGGCGAACATTTTTTAGGGTTTCTGCTAAGTCATCCGCAGCAATTTGAGTACCGTCACCTTTACCGCCAATAATATCACCCGATGCATATACTACCGCAATTCTATCGCTTCCGCTGCCTACATCTTCTAATGACTTTGCATATTTTTGTTCGGAGATAAGTGGCACTTTATGGTCGTCTTTCACTCCCATACGCTTTTTCATAGCACTGTAAAACTGATCTCTGTAGGCAACTGCATCAATGTAACCGTTTGATTTAAAATCATTCACCGATTTCATTTTCAATTCATCTGCATCTGCTTTTAATTTGGCAACATCTATTTTTCGTGACTTTGAAATCTTAGCCAAGGTTTCGTTAAAAACAGAATTGATATAAATTTCTATTTGCTCCTTGTTCTCCGGGCTTAAGTTATTTCGTGTGTATGCTTCCACGGCACCTTTAAACTTACCCGCTCGCACTACTTGCATATTGACACCTAATTTTTCTAAAGCACCAGCAAAAAAAGTAACTTGAGCCACCATGCCGTTGAAAGCCATTTCACCCTCAGGATTTACAAAGACGCTGTCGGCCACACTCGCCATGAAATAAGTAGGAAAGTAATAGTAATCTGCGTAAGCGTAGATAAACTTGCCCGTGGCTTTAAATTCTTCTAGCTTATTTCTAACTTCCGTCAGTTTAGCATAGCCAGCCTGAAAGGTGGTTAAGTCCAGAATAATTCCCTTTATGTTATTATCTGTTTTGGCTTTTTCAATGCTGCTTAATATATCATTTAAACCTAAAGGAGATTGCTCATTAGGATTTAAAAGCGCTAAAGTGGCCAAAGGATTACCATCTTGAACTCTATCCACCATAGGATAATTGAGCTTCAGCGTGAGCACTGCATCACTTGGCAACTCCTCTTGCTCTGAGCTACTACTGGCAATGCCAATTATTGTTACGATAAGTAAGGTTAAAAGAATAATGCCGGCTATTATGTAGCCAATAGCTGATGCTAAAACAACTTTAAAAAAATTCATGCTTTGAAATGATTACTTCGGTTTGTTATACTAATAAACCAAAAACTTGGAGGTAATGACCTCTTTTTCGGTTTTTATAGCAACGAAGTAAACACCTCCTGCGTGCCCAACGAATGGAATATCGGTGAAGGTTGAACTTAATAAGACCAATTGACCAGCACCATCATATACTTCGAGTTGATTTGCTCCTTGCGGTACATTCGACAACGATATAAATTGATTTAGAGGATTGTATACAATGGCGACTTTGTTTATTTGCTTATCCTTTAGACTCACCTTTCCTATGGAATAGGTGATTATAAAATCATACGAAGAGCCAACTTGATTTTGTAAATCCAACGTCACCACATCTTTATAAGTCCCTTCAGTAGTCTCTGAAAAACCTATGGTTATGGCCACAGGCTCACCTACTGCAGCTCCATTGCTGGTGCTTATAACGGTTACTTTTCCGCCGGCTGACGAAGCCCCAACGATGGAAGACCAATCTTGATTACCTACATTCATTACGTAAATAACACGCTGATCGCTTGGTGTAACGTTTGTATAGTTAATCGTACTTTGAACAAGATTAGCAAATTTTAACACTGGTTTTGTATCTGTTCCACCTATTACATTTATACGCTCCATAAATTCAGGATGATCTACAAAGGGATTACGGTTTTTTTGATACTTGTAAATACTTTCATTACGTGCTACTTCTTGCGTGTTGGGAGCATAATCCCTGTGCCATTGTTTCAACAATTCCTCTTGCGAATCTATAAAGTTACTGTAATCTTGATACCGGATACAGAAGTAAAGCATTGCTCTTGCAGTAGCCCCTTTTTGTTCATCTCTAGGCTCAAATACGCTGCCTCCCAATTTACTTCCACCTTCTGTCCAGCTTGCGTTGCTTACCTTACCAAACGCATAGTTTGCTCGTTTGCTATTGGCATTATCGTCCGTTGGAAACAAATGATGGATGTCTGCTTTTTCAGGCTCTGCGGAGTTAAATAAACTTTGCGGCCAGGTATGTTCACAATTAAAGCTATTGCTGGTGGCATCAGCTCTTGTGCTAAACGTGGCAACACGACCTGTATAAATACAGGTAACTTTACCATTTACGTTATCTATCTCCCCGTACATTTTATCGCGAGCACCGTTATAACCTAGGTTGGTATATCCCGCTGCAAGAGTTGTTTTTAGAGCGTTTTTAAGATCTTGATGGCTTTTATTAAAGGTAGCATCGTAGTAGGTCCCAGCATATCTGCCATTACCAACGATATCTACTCTATGTTGTGAGCCATCGCTTAGCACCAGTATCACTTCGCCATTATACACCACATTATGTCTTGGCTTGAAGGTAACTCTTAGTTTTTGACTGCCTGCAGGTGCTAGGGTAGCATTACTTAAGGTATATGAATAATCTACCCCATACAGTTTCACTTGGTCTATTCCTAAATCAGCAGACGTACTGTTGGTAATATCTACCGCTAGTTCTTTTTCTGTGGTGGTAAGTACATCTCCAAAATCGAGTTTAGCACTTGAAAGAGTAACTTGTGCTTGTGCAAAAGAGATCCAAAAAATAAATAAGTAAACGAGATTACGCATGGGACAAAAGTAAGGATATAACCGATACGGATTCTTAGGGGTGTAAGACAGGTGAAACGTACTTCGATCAAGCACCAA
>CAMDCQ010000095.1 GCA_945890595.1 Chitinophaga pinensis | reverse complement strand
ATTGGTAAAGACCATGCTAGGACCTAAAAACACATCGTCTTCGCAGGTAACTCCGGTGTAAAGAATTACATTATTTTGAACTTTAACATTTTTTCCCAAAACAACTTCTGGGCTTATAACTACATTTTGGCCAATATTACAACCCTCTCCGAGTGTGCAATTCGGCATAATATGGCTAAAATGCCAAATTTTAGTTCCGTTTCCAATTGTACAGCCTTCGTCTATTAGAGCTGTTTCGTGTGCATAGTAATTCATTGGTTAAAATTCTCTTGGGTGTGCGTATTTATATAAATCTTCTTCTGGTAAGCTTTTGAAATAATCGTAGGTTATTTTTAAGCCTTCTGCTCTACCTACTTTTGGTTCCCATCCTAATATATCCTGAGCTCGGCTGATATCTGGTTTGCGTTGCTTTGGATCATCTTTGGGTAAATCATGAAAAACCACTTTTTGGTTAGTTCCTGTTAGCGCAATAATTTCTTGGGCAAAATCCAAGATGCTAATCTCATCAGGATTTCCAATATTGACAGGTTGAACGTAATCACTCATTAGTAATCTATGAATACCTTCTACCAGATCTGAAACATAGCAAAAACTTCTGGTTTGACTACCATCTCCAAAAATGGTAATATCTTCTCCTCTCAACGCTTGTCCAATAAATGCAGGGAGAGCTCTACCATCATTAAGGCGCATACGTGGTCCGTAGGTGTTAAATATACGAATGATACGCGTTTCTACACCATGAAAGGTATGATAAGCCATAGTCATTGCTTCTTGAAAACGTTTTGCTTCATCATATACACCTCGTGGTCCAACGGGGTTTACATTTCCCCAATAATCTTCTGTTTGAGGATGAACCAATGGGTCTCCATATACTTCACTGGTACTGGCAATGAGCATTCTAGCCCCTTTAGCAAGGGCTAGTCCTAGGCAATTATGGGTTCCTAAACTGCCTACTTTAAGGGTTGGTATAGGGATTTTTAGATAATCTATGGGACTTGCGGGCGAGGCAAAATGAAGAATATAGTCCAGCTCACCGGGCACGTGAATGTGCTTTGATACATCGTGGTGATAAAATTCAAAGTTTTCTAAGGACATCAAATGCTCGATGTTACTCATAGAACCGGTAATGAGATTATCCATAGCGATCACATGATACCCTTCTTTTATAAATCTATCACATAGGTGCGAACCTAAAAATCCTGCGCCTCCCGTTATTAGTATTTTTTTCATTTTAGTTAGATCCTATGCAATAATATTCATATCCCAAATCTGCCATTTCTGCTTTGTCGTATATGTTTCTGCCGTCAAATATGAGTTTATTTTTGAGTCGCTTAGACACTTCGTCAAAGTCAGGAAGTTTAAATTCTGACCATTCTGTAACGAGCAGAAGTGCATCCGCATTTTCAAGTGCAAGATAGGGCTCATCTACGTAGTGTATAGTATCTCCTATGAGGTGTTTGGTTTCTGGCATTGCCACAGGATCATACGCAACAATGTGACCACCGGCAGCCTTTATTTTTTCAATTAAAACAAGTGAAGGTGCTTCTCGCATATCATCGGTATTGGGCTTAAATGAGAGTCCCCACATGGCAAATGTTTTGCCACTTAAATCGTTACCCAATGATTTGGTTATTTTATTGAATAACACAGATTTTTGAGCCTCGTTTACTTCCTCTACGGCTTCCAAAATGCGCATTCTATAGTTGTTTTGAGCACCTGTTTTGATCAATGCTTTTACATCTTTAGGGAAACAACTTCCGCCGTATCCAATACCTGCGTATATAAATCGGCTACCAATACGCGGATCGCTTCCTATGCCTCTTCTAACGGCATTTACATCTGCGCCCATAATTTCGCAAAGGTTTGCGATGTCGTTCATAAAACTGATACGTGTAGCCAACATCGAATTAGCAGCATACTTGGTCATTTCTGCACTGGGTATATCCATAAATATAAGCGGATGTCCGTTCATAATAAAAGGTTTATACAATTTGCCCATGGTTTCTTGTGCTTTGTCAGCATCTACCCCAACTACAATTCTATCTGGTTTCATAAAATCATCGATCGCAGCACCCTCTTTCAGAAATTCAGGATTACTTGCAATGTCAAAATCTATGCTTACGCCACGTTTATCTAATTCTGCTTGTACAGCACTTCGTACTTTTTCTGCAGTGCCCACAGGAACAGTACTTTTGGTTACCACCACTACATAGCTATTTATGTTTGCTCCTATTTGTGAAGCTACCTTTAGTACATATTGTAAGTCTGCACTGCCGTCTTCTCCCGGGGGCGTTCCTACGGCAATAAAGGCAACGTCTGCTCCTTGTATACTTTCGGATATTTGGGTGCTGAAGTGAAGTTTTCCCTTGTTAAAGTTACGCGTAACCATGGCTTCTAAACCGGGCTCGTAAATGGGCATAATGCCGTTTTTTAGATTTTCGATTTTATGAATATCAATATCTATACAGGTCACATCTGTTCCCACCTCGGCAAGACATGTTCCGGTTACAAGTCCCACGTACCCTGTTCCTACTACAGCAATCTTCATGTAATGTTTGATTTAAAGTAGGCAAAGATATTCAATGATTTAAAACCAACACTTGCAGATTAGTAAAGCAATGTGGTGATAACCTAAAATGGCGTTTAGAATTATGCATTATTCTTCTTACTTTGCGGTGTATGTCAAAATTAGCAGCGGTATTTTGCCTTTTTTTATTCTGGGGTGCATCGGCACAATCAGAGATGAAGACCAAAAAAGGTTTTCTATTTACTCCGCACGTGGCTTTTCATAGACCCGGAAATGATTTAGCGGTACGTTTTAAAAATTTTGCATCCATTGGCATGTCTACAGAGTATAAGTTGAAAAACAACTTCATGTTTGGCGTAGATTACGATTGGTTTTTTGGAAATAGTATCAAGCAAATCGGGTTATTTAGCGGTATCGATAATCCGCAAGGTCAAATCATTGATAAAAACGGAGATTTTTCGGCAATTGGTTTAAATATCAAGGGAAACTATGGGACCGTAAATTTGGGATATTTGCTCAATGTTCCTAGTGATGAGCCTTTTTCAGGTGTGCTTTTTATGCTAGGAGCAGGAGTAATGCAGCACAAAATTGATATTATATCATCTCAAGTTACCATCCCGCAGCTCAATGGTAGTTATGAAGCAGGGTATGATCAACTAACCTATGGTATATCTACAAAGCAGTTTATTGGTTATCAATACTTGGTATCTAGAAATAAATATCATTTTAGGGCAGGTTTTGAATTCAATCAAGGATTTACCCAAGGCAGAAGAACATGGGATTTCAATGCTAATAAGTCAGGTTTAGACAAACGATTTGATACGACTATAGCTTTTAAAGCAGGGATAATTGTGCCTATTTATACCAAGAGTGCAAGTGATGAAGAGTTTTTTATAGACTAAAGTATTGTTTAGAATAGGATATACCGTTAGTACGTATGTTGCGCAATATGTATTGCCAGTAGCAGCACTTATTTCTCCAAAACTAAAGGATTTTTTACACCAACGAAAACACGCAAATCTGCCTTTAAAAGGACCTGTGAAGTTCTGGATACATGCGGCTTCATTGGGAGAATATGAAATGGCATTGCCACTTCTAGATAAGCTTGCACCCAACGGAAATCTAGAAGATATACTGATCACTATTTTCAGTCCAAGTGGCTACACTCAAGCGTTAAAAGGTAAATATGCTTCTCGGTTGATGTATTTACCCCTTGATACTGCCGTTAATGTATCGCAGTTTTATCACGACTATGCGCCGCAAAAAGCAATTTTCATACGTTACGATTTTTGGTTTCACTTCATTAATGAAGGACAAAAGAGAGGCGTGGATTTTTATTTGGTGAATGGTCGATTTAGGCCAAACCATTTTGTATTTGCATGGCATGGAAAGCCGTATTTACAATTGCTTAAGCGATTTAAGGGAATTTTTACTTCGGATACAAAAAGTGCAATTTTACTTACGGATAACGGAGTGGCTGCAGCATATCTTGGAGATACACGATTTGACAGAGTAGATGCTATCGCTCAAACCGCGACTCGATATGAAGATATTGAGCAATTTAAAGGAAATAGAAAACTGCTTATGGTGGGCTCTTCTTGGGAAGCAGAAGAACTATTGACCGCACAATTACTGGCACGCAAACTTGATAATCTAGCCATTGTTATAGCGCCGCATGATCTTAAAAGAGCAAATGAAATTGCCCATAAATTGCACGAATTTTCTCCCAAGAAATATACCGAGGGTGTTTTTAACGCATCAGATCAAGTCCTGATTTTAGATACTATGGGTATGCTCTCTTCTATGTATCAATATGCTGAATTTGCGCTTATTGGTGGGGGATTTTCGGGTGCATTACACAACATTTTAGAACCTGCTGTTTGGGGTTGTTATCTTTCTTTTGGTCCCAAAATTTCTAAATTTCCAGAGGCACAAGAGTTTGTAGACCAAGGATTTGCAATGGTTATTAACTCCCACGAAACCTGGGTAAAGCAGCTAAGTCATTTGCTCTCTAGTCCTCAGGAATGTGCACACTTAAAGCAAAAAGCAACGGACTATTGCGCGAGCCAACTAGGCAGCACCGCCAGGATTGTAAACCTAATGTCACAACCAGTTTAGGAAATGTTAATTCTGGCTTCAAGAGATTTTAAATGTATTTTTAGTATACCTTCGTTTTATGAAGTATTTTTTGAGCATACTCTCATTCATCATGCTATGCAGTAGTTGTGGAAAGTTTTGCCACAAAGATTTACGCGTGGGTGAAATGCTGATGATTCCAATAGATTTTTCTCAATATGATGCAAGAGAAGTGGACTACATTCAAGTTTTGAATGTGAATAATGGCGATACGTTTAGCAGTAGTTTACGAGATAATTATCTTTTTCACAAGACGGTAAGAGAAGAAAATTGGCTTACTGATAACCCTATGGACGGCTACTACTCAAGCGACTTAGACGGAAGTAATCTCTATTTCTGTTTCAGGTTAAGTGAAAACGCTTTTCAAATGTTGGATAGCATAACCCATATTGTGGTTAAGAAGTCACAGGAAAAGGTGAAAGACCCGTGTTATAAAGACCATCCTAACGTGCAAATAGATGCGCTGAGTTTTGACCACAATGGCAAGACTTTGTATAAAAACGACACCTTATTTCTGAGAAGATAATTCTGTCACTAACTACGGATTTACCACAAACAACTGCCTGGTCCAATCGGCCTTACAACGTACATGAAGCGTATAGGTTCCGGGTGTCAGTTGAGATACATCAATCTCATAATGTGCTGCACGAGGATAAAAAGACGTAATTTCTTGTCCTAGATTATTGGTTATTCTTAGTAGGTCTATTGATCGAGAGTTACTCACTACGGTTAATGATGAGCTGGCAGGATTAGGATAACACCTAAATTTATCAGACTCAATTGATGAGATAGTGTTTGTTTTAAAGGTAGTGAATTTACGCTTTTCGCTCCATGGGCTGGTATAAATACCTGCTACAGTGCGAACCCTCCAAAAATAGGTTGTTCCTTCAACAATTTCTGAGAAGGTGGTGGAAGCAACTGCGACTGTATTGGCATACACACCTAGGAAATTAGAATCATTGCTCAGCTCTACACGGTAGTTGGTTGCATTATCATCTTTGTTCCATCTTAAGACAACTGTTTTAGGTTGGTTGATAGCTGCGTTGGCGGGGCTTATTAAAATAGGAGCAGTTATTCCACCATTAGAAGTGAATGTCCATGTTACACTATAGTCGTAAAATTCTTGACCTGCAGAATTTCTACCTCTTACGTGCCAGTAATATCTGGTTTTTGCTTTGAGCATCACAGCTACTGAGGTAGTAGTAGAAGTAAGTTTTGTAGCCCCGATAAAATTGGCGTTTTCACTTAATTCAATAGCATAACTTGCAGCACCACTGTATGCAGCCCATTTTAATGTTGAGAATACAGAAATATTTTGAGATGAATCTACAGGTGACACGAGTGTTGGAGCCTGTCGTGCTTTAGTGGTGAAATTCCATGCAATACTCCAATCGCTAGTGTCTTTACTGTGAAAGAGCTTTACTCTCCAGTAATATTTTTTGTTAAACTCGATGTAATCGGGCTGTACCGTAAAATAATGGAAAAATGAATTTCGTACAGTATCGGTATATTCTAAGGGTTTTGAAAAATCAGCCAGGGAGTCTACTTCAAGAATGTAACCTTTGGTGCCTTTTATGGAGTTCCAGTCTAAGCTAGTTAAGGTTAGATTTTTAATATTATTGGAGGGATAGTTTAATCTGGGCGAAAGGACTTTAAATTTCCAAGTGTCGCTCCAGGCAGAAGTATCTGTTGACGTGAATAGTCTAACTTTCCAATAGTACAAAGGTCTAAAAAGCAGATTTTCTTGTGCCAGGCTATTTTCTGTAATCACCGTGTCAATTAACTTAGGAGATGTAAATGAAGCACTTGTATCGAGCATTACGTGATAGCCAGTAGTCCATTTCATGGCTTGCCATTCCAAATTAACGTTTGCATCAGTACCTAAGATAGCACTGTTAAAGGGCAATTGAAGCGTAGGTGATACTATAGTGTTGAATTTTTGGTCGATGCTCCAATCGGATGTATCTTTAGCGTGCCAGGCTCTCATTCTCCATTGGTACGTAGTATTAAAGCGATATAACAAACCTTTCACTATCTGGTAGTTACTTTGTCCCATATCTATAAAAGTAGTGTCTAGGAACAATTGATTGGTATAATCGCCGTTTACGGCTACCTGTATTTGATAGGCTTGTACACCATCCATATCTGCCAGTACTAAGCTGTCTGTAAGTCCTACATTGGTAGCGTTATTAAAGGGGTAATAGCTGTTTGGATATTTAGTTACGGTTACGGTTCTGGTTCTTCCCCAATTGCCGGTATCTTTGGCATGATAAGGTCTAGCTCTCACATAATATAATTGGCCAAATAATAAATCATATGCAGTGGTATCTGCTCCTGTATATTTTAGCACCTGTAATCCTGCTGAATTAAAATCACTCGCAGTAGATAGCTGAATTTCATTAGCTAAAGATCCTACAATTACTCTTCTGGCTTTTAGGGTTGTAGTGGGATCTGGCCAGTTATCTATGGTAACTATGTCACTTGTACCAAAACCATCTGTTTTAAATGAACTATAAGACCATCTCGTGGTATCGGCAGTATTAAAGGTACGTACCCGATAGTAATACGTAGTTTCGTAGTTTAGGTTTGGTATGGTAAATGGGTTAGGATAAAACCTGCGTGTACCATCTGATGCAATGGTGTCTATTAATGGATTGTTAAAACTAGATATGGTGTTAATTTGTACTTGAAAAGGCTCACTATTACTGCCGCTAGTCCATTCGAACGTAATTGATACAGGTTGTAAATAGGCCATAGACGGATATTTCAGTTCAATGGAGTCATTAAAGCTAAATAATAGGACGTTAGTCCAATTGGTATTTTGAGTGGCATTATACGCACGTGCTCTCCAGTAGTATGTTACCCCGTATCTAAAATTTTGTTCGGTGGTTTCAACGTAATAGATGTTACCTGTATCCGTCTTTACCGTATTGCGAAGCTCATTAGAATTAAACGAGGAGGAAGTGTCTATTTGAAATAGTATACTGTCATAGCCCAATACAGTGTAAGTGGATAAATGTACTTCCGATCCTACTAGATTTAATCTATCGGTAGTAGGGTAGAAACTTAGAAAATTAGCGTCGGTGGTGAACTTACGGATGGAAGACCAATTGGAAGAGTCAGTTGAGCTGCGCGATTTTACACGCCAAAAATAACTTGTTCCTAATTTTAGTTTGGGGATATATACAAATACACTAGAAGAAGTTCTAGGAGTAATAATGCGCAAAGAGTTAGACATCGCAGATGTCTCAGCGTATTCAATAACGACTTCGGTGCCGCTACTTCCTGTTAGATATATATTTACGCTAGAGCCCAACCCCGTTGTATTATCTGCAGGCTGTTGTTGAGTAGGAGTCGTTAATACAGCGTTTACCGCAAAACAGCTGAATAAAAATAGTACAAAAGATAGAAGTCTATACATTAGATGGCAAAATTAGGTTTTTTAGGCGTTCAACTCATCCCAAAAGAGATTCTACTTTAGTGTTTAAGCTAAGCTAACTGTGACGATATCATTCACTTTACTTACTTGCGTAATACCGTTTTTAGCAAGCCCTTTTAATGCAACGTCCCATTGTTTTCCGCTTAAGTCTAACTTGGTTTTTAGCGTTCCTATTTCTAGTGATCCCTCATTTTGCGCAAGAATATGTTGTATAGCTTTTTCATTTTCGGTGAGCTCTACTACTCTTTCTGCTTTTTTCTCAGGTCTCATTTGAGGGAAGAAAAGTACTTCTTGAATACTTACATTGTTAGTAAGAAGCATTACCAATCTGTCTATACCTATTCCAATTCCAGCAGTAGGCGGCATACCGTACTCTAGTGCAGTTAAGAAATCTTCATCTATAAACATGGCCTCGTCATCACCACGCGCCATTAGTTTCACTTGCTCCTCAAAACGCTCGCGTTGGTCTATGGGATCATTAAGCTCACTGTAGCAGTTTGCTATTTCTTTT